>DASZCY010000018.1:0-7970 GCA_035942615.1 Solirubrobacteraceae bacterium
GGCCGGACGTGTCTTCGCGGAGGCCGGCGAGCTGGCCGCGCGGCGCGGGGGGCGCCCCGAGACGTTCACCGGCCTGGCCGGTGCCGGCGACCTGGTGGCCACGGTGCTCGCCGAGGGCAGCCGCAATCGCCGCGCCGGCGAGCTGCTGGGCGGCGGCGTGCCCGCCGAGAGCATCGCCGGCGAGCTGGGCCAGGTGGCCGAGGCCCTGCACACCGTCCCGCTGCTGGCCCGCGCCGCGCGGGAGCACGGCCTGCGTGCTCCGGCCCTCACCGAGCTCGCCCGCCTGGTCAAGGGCGAGGTGCCCGCCGAGCGCTGGGCGGCGACCGTCACCGCCCCCGGCGGGCAGCGGGCGGCGCACGCGGCGTAGCGCGGAGGCCGGGGTACCCTGCGTGCGTGGCGGCCAGCGAGCAGTTCGGCAAGGCCCAGCTCGACCGCGATTTCTCCGAGCTCTACCGCACGCACCTGCGCGACGTCTACTCGTACGCCTACTACCGAATCGGCAACCACCACGACGCCGAGGACCTGACGGAGCAGACCTTTCTGCAGGCCTATCGCCACTTCGCCCGCGCCCAAGCCGAGTCGGACGGGCGCCCGCTGCGCCCGTGGCTCATCCGCATCGCTCACAACCTGGCGGCCAACCATTATCGCGACCGCGCCCGCAGGCCACAGACGCACATCGACGACACGCACGTGATCAGCGCCCCCCACACCACCGAGGAGCTGGTGGCCGGCCGCGAGGAGCTGGGCAGCATCCTCGAGGGCATCGACGAGCTGCCCGCCGACCGCCGCGAGGCCCTGATCATGCGCTTCGCGCTGGGGATGGACAACCGGGAGATCGCTCGTGCCCTGGGACGCAGCGACGGCGCCACCAAGGTGTTGTTGCATCGAGCGGTCAGGCAGCTCGAGCAGATCGTGAGGAGGTGACGGATGAGCGAGATGGCCCCCGACAGCTTCGAGACTGTCCTGCGCCGCGCGCTGGCGCCGGTGGAGCCGCCCGCGGAGCTCGCCCAGCGCCTGGAGGACACCCTGCAGGAGCTTACGCTGATGGCCGCGGACGAACTGGAGGCGTGGGAGCTGGGCGCCATGCGGGACCCGCGCAATTGGGTGCGTCCGGTGGTCGCCGCGGGGGTGGGGGCCACGGCCGGTACCGCCCTCGTCCTCCTGCGCGTGCGCGCCGTCCACCGCCGGCGGCGCTCGCGCGAGCCGCTGGGCGTCGCCGGCCGTGCACTCGGGGCCGTGGCTGGCGAGGCCAGACGTCTGCGCTGGCGATGATCCGCTTGGCCCGGCCGGCCGTTTGAACTAGGACATGGGGGCCAGCGATCACCAGGCAGACCCGGGCGAGCTGCACCGCCTGGCCGACGAGGAGCTCATGCGCCTCGTGCGCTCCAGCGACCCGCGCGCCTTCGCGGTCGTCTACGAGCGTCATGTCGGCTCGGCCTTCTCGCTGGCCTACCGCATGTGCGCCACGCGCGCGACGGCCGAGGACGTCGTCCAGGAGGCCTTTTTGGCGCTCTGGCGCAGCGGCGGACGCTACGACGCCAGGCGCGGCTCGGTGCGCACCTGGGTGCTGGGCATCGTCCACAACCGCGCGATCGATGCGCTGCGCCGCGCCACCGTGCACGACCGCCGGCGCGCCAGCGACGAGGGTCTGGAGGAGCGCTTCGAGACCGGAGAGCGCACCGACGCCGAGGTCGCCCGCCGGGCCGAGGCCAGCGAGATCCGCTCTGCCCTGGGCGAGCTGCCCAGCGAGCAGTCCCAGGTGATCGAGCTCGCCTACTACGGAGGCTTCACCCACGCGGAGATCGCCGACATCCTCGGCGCCCCGCTGGGGACCGTGAAGGGGCGGATGCGCCTCGGGCTGGAGAAGCTGCGCGGCCAGCTCGACGGGCTGGCGCCGGAGGGCGGGACCTGATGGCCCAGTGCGAACGCCACGACGACGCGGGCGCCTGGGTGCTCGGCGCCCTGCCCGAGCAGGAGGCCGGCGCCTTCGCGGCCCACGTGCAGGCCTGCGAGGCCTGCGCCGCGCAGGTGCGCGAGCTGCAGGCGGTGGCCGACGTGCTGCCCCGCGGCGTCGAGCAGGTCCCGCCCCCGCCCGAGCTGCGCGACCGGGTCATGGCCGTGGTGGAGCGGGAGGCCTCGCTGCTGGCCGCGGCGGGCCCCGAGGCCGACCGGCCCGGCTCGGCCGCCGCCCGCCCAGCGCCGCGTTCCCAGCGGCGAGCGGAGGGCGCCCGTCGCGGATGGCGGAGATGGACCTTCGGTCCTCGCCCGGCCATCACCGCCGCGGTGGCCTGCGCCCTGCTGGCCGTGGGCGTGGCGGCCGGCGTGGTGGTCGGTGAGGAGGACGAGCCGGCCTCGCGCCAGGTGGCCGCCCGGGTCGACTCCGAGCAGGCGCCGCTGGCCAAGGCCGTGCTGCGCGGCACCGGCGACCAGGCCCAGCTGGCGATCTCCGGCCTGCCCACTCCTCCGCAGGACCGTGTCTACCAGGTGTGGCTGCGCCGCTCGGACGGCGAGCTCAAGCCCACCGATGCGCTCTTCATGCCCAACTCCCGTGCCGCCGCCACGGTGGAGGTGCCCGGGGGCCTGCGGTGCGTCGAGGAGGTGCTCGTCACGCACGAGCCGATGGGCGGCAGCCAGGAGCCTACCCAGCTGCCGGTCATCGCGGCCGACCCGTCGTAGCGCCGCTGCGGCGCTAACCTCGTTTCCGTGGCCACCGCCGACGCGACGAAGACGACCTGCTATCGCCACCGCGACCGTGAGACCGGGGTGTCGTGCTCCTCATGCGGGCGCCCGATCTGCACCGAGTGCATGACCTCGACACCCGTGGGCATGCGCTGCCCCGAGTGCTCCCGCCAGACCACGAAGGTGCGCAGCCTGGCCTCGAGCCGGCAGTCGCCGGATCTCACCCGCGCGCTGATCGCCATCAACGTGGCGGTGTTCCTAGGGCTGCTGTTCACCGGTGGGGGAGGTCTGGGGGCGATCGGTGGACCGCTGATCGAGCTGGGCGCGCTCAATGGCTTCGCCGTCGCCGAGGGGGAGTGGTGGCGCCTGGTGACGGGGGGCTTCTTGCACGCCGGCCTTCTGCACATCCTGTTCAACATGTACATCCTGTACATCCTGGGCTCCCTCCTGGAGCCCGGAATCGGGAGGCTGCGCTTCGGCCTGATCTACGGGGTTTCGCTTCTGGGCGGCTCGTTGGGAGCGATCCTCCTCAGCCCCGACGCCAACACGGTCGGCGCCTCCGGTGCGGTCTTCGGCCTGATGGGCGCCGCCATCATCGGCATGCGCGCTCAGGGGATCGACCCGATGCAGTCGGGCCTGGGCCTGACGCTGCTGCTCAACCTGGGGATCACCTTCCTCATCCCCGGCATCTCCATCGGCGGCCACCTCGGGGGCCTCGCCGCGGGCTTCTTGGTCGGCTGGCTGCTGCTCGACGCGCCGCGGCGCCTGGGCTCCGACAAGACGCCGATCGCCATTTCCCTGGTCATCGGCGTCGCCTGCGCGGTGGGCGCCGTCCTGCTGGCCGGGGCGCTGGCCTAGCCTAGGAGCCCGTCGTACAGCTCCTGCACCGCGGCGACCATCCGCTGCGGGGAGAAGCGTTTCCCCACGTCCGCGCTGGCCGCCGCGCCTAGGCGCTCGCGGCGTCCCGGGTCGTCGCGCAGCAAGGCCAGCGCGGCGCCCAGAGCCTGCGGGTCGCCGGGGGTCACGAGCACGCCGGTCTCGCCGTCGCGGACGATCTCCGGAAGGCCGCCGTGGGCGGAGGCCACCACGCAGCACCCCGCGGCGGCGGCTTCGAGCGCCGCGTTGGGCAACGGGTCGGGGCGGGTGGAGGGCACCGCCACGACGTCAGCGGCCCCGTAGACCGTCTCGGCGTCGTCGCGGAAGCCCGGGAGGTGCACGCGATCGGCGACGCCCAGCTGTCCGGCCAGCACGCGCAGATCGTCGGCGCGGCGCTCCTCGCCCGGCCAGGCATCCCCGGCCAGGAGGGCGTGGGCGGAGAGCGGCGCCCTGGCGCCCAGCGCACCCTCGGCCAGCGCGCGCACCAGCACGTCCTGGCCCTTCCAGGCCGAGAGACGGCCGGCAAGGGCGATCACGAAGGCCTCCTGGGGCAGGCCCAGGACGTGCCGCGCGGCCGCCCGCTCCGCGCGGCGCGGCGCGAGCGCCAAGCCGTCGTGGAGGACGCGCGCTGCCGGTGCGCCGGCGAACTGGGCGGCCATCGCGCGCGACACGCAGGGCACGGAGTCGGCGCTGAGCAACACCCGGCGGTACGCGGGCCAGAAGCGGGGGAAGTCGTCGTAGCTCTCGCGTACGTGCCACACGTGAGGCACCCCGGCGGCGCGTGCGGCCGCCGCGCCGCCCAGCGTCACGGAGGTGTTGGAGTGCACGAGCGCGACGCGGCGCGCGCGGACCAGGCCGCCTAGCGCCCGCGCGTCGCCACCCACCGCGCCCACCACGCCCGTCAGCCCGCGTGCGTTGAGCAGCGCACGGCGCAGCACCGCCAGCTCGCGCACGTGCACCTCCACGCCGGCCGCCCGCAGGTCGCCGCGCAGCGGGCCGTCCCGGGCGAGCACCACCAGCGGGCGGAAGCGGTGATGGTCGAGGCCCCGGGCCAGCAGGGCCAGCTGGCGGTCGGCACCGTAGCGGCCGGCCGAGGAATGCAGGTACAGGACGGTGCGGGCGGGCAGTGGCCGAGCCTCAGAGCTCGACCGCGAGCGCCTGCCCGGCCAGGTCCCCGGCGGGCGCGGGCACCCGGTCAGGGTGCAGGACCCAGGCCAGGAGCTCCAGCCCGTCGACCAGCCGGGGGCCGGGCCGCGAAAAGTACGCCGAGGCGTTGACCGCCACCACCCGCCGCGCGCCCAGGGCACGCAGGTCACTGGCGTAGGTCTGGGCCTCCTCCAGCGCCCGCGGCGCGTCATAGCCGCAGGGCATGACCACGACGACTTCGGGCTGGGCGGCCGCGACGGCCTCCCACGAGGACTGCTCGGAGTGCTCTCCCGGGAAGCCGAGGGCGTCCTCGCCGCCGGCCATCTCGATGAGCTGGGGCGTCCAGTGGCCGGCCACGAAGACGGGGTCCATCCACTCCAGGGCGGCCACCCGGGGGCGCGGCGCTCCGCGGACGGCCAGGCGCACGGCGTCCACGCGCCGCGAGCCCGAGGCGATGACCTCGAGGGCGGCGTCGCGTGCGCCGGTGGCCTGGGCGACGGTGCGCACGTCGCCCAGCGTCTCGCCGTAGGTCCTGGGGTCCAGCGAGAGCACGGTGGGGGGGTCGGGCATCTGCTCGGCGATGGCCCGCACGTCGTCGTGGGAGACGGCGCACACGGTACACAGCTGCTGGGTGAGGATGAGGTCGGGCTCCAGCTCGCGCAGCAGCTCCTCGTCGAGCGCGTAGATGGACTGGCCGGCCTCGGTGCGCTCGCGCACCGCCGCGTCGATCTGTGACGCCGACAGGCCGGGGGGCAGCAGATCACGGGTCACGTGCTCGCGCTCGGCGGCCTCGGTGGGATGATCGCACTCGTGGGTCACGCCCACGACCTGGTCGCCCAGACCGAGCGCGAACAGCAGCTCCGTGGCGTGGGGCACGAGGGAGACGATCCGCACGAGAGGAGAGGGTATGGCACCGCTGGAGCACCACGACATCACCGCACGCCTGGAGGGGCGCGACTGGCGCCTGGAGGACGGGGCGATCGTCCGCGACCTCGAGCTGGAGGGCTTCACCGCGGCCATCGCGGCGCTCAACGCCGTCGCTGAGCTGGCCGAGGAGGCCAACCATCACCCCGATCTGCTCGTCCACGGATACAAGCACCTGCGGGTGACGCTGACCACCCACAGCGAGGGCGGCGTGACCGACCACGACCTGGCGATGGCCGAACGCATCGACGCGACGCTGTAGCGCCTATACACCTAGCAGCTAGGCGACCTCGTAGAAACCCCCGCCGCTCTTGCGCCCCGTCTGCCCGCGCGCGACCCGATCCCGGACCCCGGCGGGCACCTCGGCGCCGATGGCCTCGCCGATGGCCTGAGCGACGTCGAGGCCCACCAGGTCGAGCAGCGCGAGAGGGCCCAGGGGATGGCCGGCCCCCTTGACCATGCACGCGTCGAGGGCCTCGGGCTCGAGTCCCGTCTCCTCGAGCAGCTCGACGGCGGCGAACAGGTAGGGGAAGAGCAGGCGGTTGACCACGAAGCCCGGCAGGTCGGGCACCTCGACGCCCTGCTTGCCCAGGGCCTCGGCGAGGGAGCGCGTGCGCGCGCGGGTCCGCTCGCTCGCTTCTTCGGGGAACACCAGCTCGATGAGCTCCATACGGGGCACCGGGTTGAACACGTGCAGGCCGGCAAAGCGGTCCTCACGCCCACTGGCGTGGGCCAGCTCGGCCACCGACAGGGAGGAGGTGGTGGTGGCCAGCACGGCGTTCTCGCTGGCCAGCGCGCCGAGCCGGCCCAGCAGCCCGCGCTTGGCCTCCACGTCCTCGACGATGGCCTCCACCACGAACGTGGCGTCGCTCAGCGCGTCGAGCTCGGTGGCCACGATGACGCGGTCGGCCCGCGCCGCCTCGATCCGGCCGCAGAGCTTCTCGAGGTTGGCGCGCGCCCGGTCGGCCGAGCTCTCAGAGCGCGCGACCAGGGCGACCGGCCCGGCTGTGCTCGCCGTCGCCGCCAGCCCGCAAGCGATCGCCCCGCTTCCCACGATGCCCAGCTGCTCGTCCACCTGTGTCTCCTCCCGTTGACTGGCCAGTCAGTCAAGTACGCTGCGAAGGCAGGGTGATACCAGCGATGGAAGGTCCGAGGACATGAGCCAGCAGGGTCGAGAGGTCGTCATCGTCGAGGCGGCGCGCACGCCGGTCGGGCGCGGCCACAAGGAGAAGGGGTACTACAGGGACTCCCATCCCAACGAGCTTCTGGGTGCCGCGTACACCGCGGTGATCGAGCGCGCGGGCATCGAGGCGGCGCTTGTGGAGGACGTCATCACCGGCTGCGTGCAGCAGCTGGGCGAGCAGCAGATGAACGTCGGGCGCAACGCCTGGTTGCAGGCGGGCCTGCCCGAGGAGACGCCAGCCACGACCGTCGACCGCCAGTGCGGCTCCGCCCAGCAGGCGGTCAACTTCGCCGCCGCGCTCATCGCCGCCGGGGTTCACGACGTGGCCATCGGCTCCGGCGTGGAGCACATGGGCCACCTGCCCTTCTCGGTCGCCTTCGAGGCCATCCAGAGCTACGGCTCTCCGTGGCCGCAGGAGCTGCTGGATCGATACAACCTCGTCCCCCAGGGCCTGTCGGCGGAGATGATCGCCGACCGGTGGGAGATCCCCCGCTCCGAGCTCGACGAGCTCGCCCTGCGCTCCCACCAGCGCGCCGCCCGGGCCACCGAGGAGGGGCGCTTCGAGCGCGAGATGATCCCGATGCGCGTCAACGGCGACACCCACGTGACCGACCAGGGCATCCGCCCCCACACCACCTTGGAGGCCCTGGCTGACCTCAAGCCGGCCTTCAAGCCCGACGGCAGGATCACCGCCGGCAACTCCTCGCAGATCTCCGACGGCGCGGCCGCGGTGCTGCTCATGGCCGCCGACAAGGCCAGGGAGCTGGGCCTCACCCCGCGGGCGCGGATCGTCGACCAGACCACCGTGGGCGTCGACCCGGTGCTCATGCTCACGGGTCCCATCCCCGCCACGCAGAAGCTCCTGGAGCGCAACGGGATGACGATGGACGACGTCGACCTGGTGGAGATCAACGAGGCCTTCGCCCCGGTCGTCGCCGCCTGGCAGCGCGAGCTGAAGGCCGACATGGATCGCGTGAACGTCAACGGCGGGGCCATGGCCATCGGCCACCCGCTGGGCTCCACCGGCGCGCGCCTGCTCACCACCCTGCTGCACGAGCTCGAGCGCTCGGACAAGGAGACCGGGCTGGTGACCATGTGCTGCGGCGGCGGCCTGGGCACGGGCACGCTGATCCAGCGGCTGTGATCAGGTCGCGTAAGCTCG
>DASZCY010000019.1:0-19835 GCA_035942615.1 Solirubrobacteraceae bacterium
GTGCGCGGAGTCATGGCCGCGGCCAACCTGCGCGGCCCGCTGGCTTCGCTGATGCACGCTCCCCTTCGCTTGAGCCTCGACCAGACCCTGGAGAACGCAACGGGCGTCGGAGCGCCGCCGTGGACGTGGCCGCGGGACGAGTTGGTGGTCGACATGGGGGCCAAGACGCTCTATGCCCTCGTGACCGGTGCGGTGGCCGACGCGCTCGTGGAGCCCGCGTCGAAGAGCTCGGTTCGCCGCGCGGCACTCGGGTCGCGACGCAAGGGCTTCGCCTGAGCCGCCCCTATCCCAAGACCGCCATCATCGGTGCCGGCGCCTCCGGCATCGCCGCCCTCAAGGGCCTGCACGAGCGCGGCCTGAAGGTCGACTGCTTCGAGGCGTCCGACCGCGTGGGAGGCAACTGGGTCTTCGAGAACGTCAACGGGATGTCCTCGGCCTACCGCACGCTGCACATCAACACCTCGCGCGCGCGCATGGAGTTCGCGGACTTCCCCATGCCCAGCGCCTATCCGGACTTCCCCCACCACACCCAGATCGCCGCCTACTTCGACGCCTACGTCGACCACTTCGGGCTGCGCGGGCGCATCCGCTTTCGCACGCCGGTGGCGCGGGCCGTGCGCCACCCGCAGGGGGGCTGGACGCTCACCGCCCGCGGGGAGGATTGCCGCTACGACGCGCTGGTGGTGGCCAACGGCCATCACTGGGACGAGCGCTGGCCCGAGCCGCCCTTCCCGGGCGCCGACGAGTTCGCCGGCGAGCAGATCCATGCGCACGCGTACAAGCGCGAGGACCAGCTGCGCGGGCGCAAGGTCGTGGTCGTGGGCATGGGCAACAGCGCGATGGACATCGCGGTCGACGCCAGCCTCCACGCACAGCACACCGTGCTGGCCGCGCGGCGGGGAGCGTGGGTGCTGCCCAAGTACGTCCACGGCAAGCCCCTGGACCGCAAGCGCGCGCTGCTGACCAACCCGCGCGTGCCGTGGAAGGTCCGCCAGCTCATCGGCCAGCTCACGCTGGCGGCCGTCTCCGGGCCGATGGAGACCTACGGCCTGCCCAAGCCCGACCACCGCCTCGGTGAGGCGCACCCGACCATCTCGGGACGCATCCTGGACCGTCTGGCCCACGGGGCCATCACCACCAAGCCCAACATCGCCCGCCTGCATCGCCACGAGATCGAGTTCACCGACGGGTCGCGCGTGGAGGCCGATCTCGTCGTCTACTGCACCGGCTACAAGGTGACCTTCCCGTTCTTCGACGAGCGCTTCATCTCCGCGCCGGACAACCACATCGAGCTGTTTCGCCGCGTCTTTCACCCAGAGATCCCCGAGGTGGCCTTCATCGGCCTGCTCCAGCCGCTGGGGGCGATCATGCCCCTGGCCGAGGCCCAGGGCCAGTGGGTGGCCGCCTACCTGCGCGGGGAGTACCACCTGCCCGAGCGTGCGGCGATGAGGGCCGACCTGCGCCGCGACTTCGCCCGCATGGCCAGGCGCTACGTGGCGTCAAAGCGCCACACGATCCAGGTCGACTTCGACGACTACCTGCACGAGCTGACCCGCGAGCGCCGCGCCGGCGAGGCCCGGGCGCGCCGCGCGGGCTTCGCGCTGCCCGTGGCCCCGCGAGTGGCCGAGGTTGACCGCGTGCCGTGACGGTGTCGGCGCCGGCGGAGGTGGCAGGCGACCCTCGGGGCACCTCCCGCGGCCATCTGGCCGCCTCCGCCACCCCTAGACTCGACGCGCCATGCCCGAGTTCTGCCGACACGGCCGCTTCGTCCAGAACTGCCGGATCTGCTCGCCACCCGCCGAGCGTGCCGTGGGCGGGCAGCCGTCGCGGTCGCCTTCGCCCGCGCGCGGCTCGGCGGGCGCTTCGGGGTCGTCCTCGGCCTCGCGCTCACGCGGGGGCCTGGTGGTGCGCCGGGCGGCGCGCGCGGCCGACGACGGCTACGCGCACGGGCTGGTCCCTGGCCTCAAGGCCAGCGGCGACGCGCGGCGCCTAGTGAACGAGCTGGCCTTTGCGACCGCGCGGCTGGGCGAGCTGGCCGCGGACCCGCCGGGCCTGTACGCCGAGGTGGCGAGCGGGGCTGACCACGAGGAGGCGACGTGGCTGGCTTTTCTGGTCACCTACCTGGGTCCGACGGTCGAGGCGCCCTTCGCCGCCATCCACGCCGTTCGCACCCCGTGGGCCGGCGACGCGCTGCCCGACCTCGACGGCGCGGCGCGGGGCCCGCGCTCCTCGCACGACCCCGCCCGGGGTCAGCAGACGCTTGCGGCGTACCGCGCGTGGGCGGCACGCCACGGCGGGCAGGCCGCGGCCTTCACCGGCGATGCCTCGTGGAGCTCCCAGCGGCGCTTCGACCGCCTCTTTGAGCGCCTCGCGCTGCCGGGCTTCGGGCGCGCGGGCCGCTATGAGCTGCTCGTCGCCCTGGGGGCGCTGGGCCTCTACGACCTGCGCGCGACCTCGCTGCGGGTGGAGGACGACGCCACCACGCTGGCGGCCAAGCGGGTGCTGGGCATCGGCGACCGGATGAACCTCGAGCGCCGCGCCGCCGCGCTGGCCGAGGGCCTGGAGCTCGAGATCGCCGCGCTCGACCTCGCCCTCTTCAACTGGGGCCAGCCCCAGGACGAGCGAGCCACCATGGGAGCACGCGCCGGGCCCGACCCGCTGCTGCGCGACCGCCTGGCCGCGGCGCTCGGTCTGTGAAGCGTCCCGTCGTGCTCCTCACGCTGCGCTGACGGCGCTGGCGTGCACGCGGGCCTGCGCGGGAAGGGCAACGGCGACGCGGGCCGAACCAAAATCCGTCGGCGGCTGCACCGACGGTCGCCGGCCGACTCCCGTGCCCACCCACCTGCGCTCCTCCGCCGTGTTCGGCTTTCTGGTGACGGCCCCGGTCTCGCTGGCGCTGCTGGCGGCCACCCTCTCGGCGTTCAGCTCGCTCTTTCCAAGCCTCGGGGTCGTCGCTTCGAGCACGACGACCGCCGCCCGGGCGGCGCCTCCCCCGGCGCGGGCGGCACCGCCACCGGGCGGGCCGGACACGGCGCCCGAGCCCGCCAGCGTCACCATCGGCTGGGTGGGCGACACCATGCTGGGCCGGGCGGGCGCGCTCCCGCCCGACCGTGGCCGCGCGATCCTGGCCAAGACCGGACGCGTGACGGTCGCACCCGACCTCATGCTCGGCAACCTGGAGGGCACCCTCTCGGTGGGCGGCGCCTCCAAGTGTGGCGTCGCCTCGGCCAACTGTCACGCCTTCCAGGTGCCCCCCAACCACGCCGGCGCCCTGCACCGCGCGGGGTTCGACCTGATGAGCCTGGGCAACAACCACGCCTACGACTTCGGCAAGACCGGGCGGGACCAGAGCGCGCGGGCCCTCGAGGCCGCCGGCATCGCCTCGACGGGCGGGCCCGGCGAGATCACGGTCCTCGAGCACCACGGCATCAAGGTGGCCGTGCTGGGCTTCGCGCCCTACCCCTGGGCGGCGCCGCTGAACGATCACGGCGCCGCCCGCGAGCTGGTCCGCGAGGCCCGGGAGCAGGCCGACCTAGTGGTGGTGACCATGCACGCGGGCGCCGAAGGCGCGGACCGCACGCACACGCCCGTCGGCACCGAGGTGGCCCACGGGGAGAACCGCGGCAACCCACGGCGCTTCGCGCGCACGGTCATCGACGCGGGCGCCGACCTCGTGCTCGGCGCCGGCCCGCACGTGCTGCGCGGGATGGAGCGCTACAAGGGCCGGCTCATCGCCTACTCGCTGGGAAACCACGCCGGCTGGCACAACTTCTCGGGCGGCGGCACGCTCGGGCTCAGCGCCATCCTGCGGGTCACCCTGCGCGAGGACGGCACCTTCGAGCGCGGCATCCTCACCCCGCTGATCCTCCAGCCCCCCGGCACCCCGGTCCGCGACCCCAGCCACGCCTCCACGCGCCTGGTCGACCGGCTCTCGGTCCAGGACTTCGGTTCCAGCGCGGTGCGCCTGGGCCAGCGGGGACGGCTGCGCTGGCCGGCCTCCTGATCACTCAGCTTGGCGCCAGCACCGCCAGGCCGTGCTCTCGGGCTGCGTCGCCCAGGCGCCCGTCGTAGGTCATGACCGCGTCGAGCCGCCCGGCGCTCGCCAGGCGCAGGGCCGTAGCCAGGTGGATGGCATCGAGGGTGGCCACGGTGGTCGGCGGGATGGTCTCGGCTGCCGACAGCAGCGCATCGTCCACGGGGAGGAGCGCGACACCGCTCAGCAGCTGGTCGGCTTGCGCGAGCAGTCCCTGTCGCACCCCCAGCCGGCGAAGCTCCACGCGCAGCAGCCGGCTGGCGACTCGCCGGTCGAAGGTATGGAGATGGTCCAGGACAGCGGGGGCGTCGGGCTCGCCCAGCAGGACCCGCCCCAGAGCGCTCGTGTCCAGATAGACGATGGCCACGGTTAGCGGTGGCGTTCGGCGCGACCGTCTGCGAGAAGCTGGTCGGTGGTGCCGGCGGGAGCGCCGGGAGGGATCAGCCGGGAGGCGATCGCCTCCAGGGGCTCCACGGGAACGCTCGCTCCGAAGTGCGCGGCAAGCTCCGCGTAGAGGTCGGCGCTCCCTCCTGCCGGCACGAGCCTGGCCACGACCCTGCCGCGCTCGGTGACCTCGAGGTCCGCGCCGGCCTTGACCCGGTCGAGGTACCGGCTGAGGTTCTGGCGCAGCTCGCGCACGCCCACCACGTCGCTCATGTGCGCCATACCGTAGCACTTACTGCGGTCGCCGCCCGATCGGCTCTGTGACCGAAGAAAAGGCGCAATGTGCGCGAAGTGCGTGCTGGCCGGGGGGCGAGGGTGGGGGATACGGTCCCTCGTCCCAGGGAGGCACGACCACGAGGGGGCCGGGGAGGCATGGGCGACGGCGGGACACGGACGGTGGGCGGGCGACGGATGCGCTCCGGGCTGCGCCGGCGCCCCGGGCGCTCGCCTGCCTCGGGAACGGAGGAGCAGGAGTTCGTCGTCGAGCTGGTGCGGCGCGAGTCGGCAGCGATGCTGCGCGTGGCCGACCGCTACTCGTACTGCGCCGACGACGCCGCCGAGGCCTACGGACGTGCGCTCGAGATCCTCATGCGCAGGGCCCGCTCACTCGACCCCGAGCGGGCGGGGGGATGGCTGGCGACCGTGGTCAAGCACGAGGCCCTGAAGGTGCGCCAGCAGCGCCAGCGCGAGGTCGCCTGCGATGCTGCGGGCTTCGACCGCGAGGAGGCGCGCGGCGCCCCGGGTCCCGAGGAGCGCGTGGCCGGCTTCGAGGTGGTCGCACGGTCGGCCGAGGCTCTGCGCGCGCTCAAGCCCCAGGAGGTCGCCGCGCTGTGGCTGCGCATGCAGGGGTTGTCCTATGAGGAGATCGCCGAGCGGCAGGGATGGACGGCGACCAAGGTCAACCGCTGTCTGACCGAGGGGCGCCGGGCCTTCCTGGAGCGCTTCGCGGGCATCGAGGCGGGCGAGGAGTGCCGGCGCTGGGAGCCTGTGCTGACCGCCCTGGCCGACGGGGAGGCCGGCGCCGGCAAGCTGGTCGACGTGCGCGCCCACCTGCGCAACTGCGCGGCGTGCCGGCGACGCCTCGAGGCCATCTACGGCGCTCGCGCGCCGTTGGGGCTGCTCTTCCCGGTCGCCCTGACCGGCGCGGCGGTCGACCCCAGCGAGCTGGCCGGGGGCCTGCTCCTGCGCGCCTACGAGGCGGTGGCCGGCGGGGTGCACGACCGCGCCGTGCACTCGGCGTTGCGCGTGCAGGCGGCTCTGGAGATGGCCAGTGCCTCCAAGGTCGCCGCGGTGGCCGCCTCGGCGGCGGCCCTGGCGGGCAGTGGCGTCGCGGCGGTCGAGAAGACCAACGGGGGCGCCTCCCAGCACGAGGCGGCCGTCGCGGTCGCGCGGCCTCCGGCCGCTTCGCCGCGACGAGGCGAGATGGGATCGCCGGGGGGCGCGCCGGTGGCGGTTCGCGTGCGCGCTCCCACCGGTGCCCAGCCGGTCAAGGTCGTCTCGGGCGGGCGGGACCTGGTCTCCCGCGCCCGCGGGCGCCACCGGGCGCCCGACCGCCGCGCCGCCCAGCGGCCCACCGCCGAGCGCCGCCCGTACGAGTTCGGTGGCTCGGCGGAGTTCGCAGGCTCCTCGGGCGCTGCCAGTCCATCCTCGGCCGGAGGCGGCGAGTTCACGCGATCGTCGACGACCACGAGCGCCCTAAGGAGCGGCCGCGGCGAGTTCGCCTCCACCCCGCCGCCGCCGGCCACCACGGCGACGAGTCCTTCGCCCCCGTCCAGCAGGTCGAGCGGCGGCTCGTCGGCCGGCGGGGAGTTCAGCGGCGGGGAGTTCGGCCCCTAGAAGGTGCCGCCCTACCGGCGTCGTCTGCGCTGGACGAAGCACACCTCGTCACCCGCCGCGAGCGGGAACTGTGCGTCGGGGGCGACCTGCTCGCTGTCGACCATCGCCTGGGTGTCCTCGTCGAGGGCCAGGCCGACCGCTGCCGCGGCCGCTCCGAGCGTGGCGGCGTGGACGTGGCGCGGCGCCGCCTCCCCCCGCTGCACCGTGACCGCGGGGGCCGGCCGCGCGCGGGCCGCCTCGAGGTGGCCCGGATCGTTGAGGTTGAGCAACGAGTCGAGCCGGGGGTCGACCGCCGCGAGCGCCCGGTCGGCCAGCAGGGCGGCCTCGTCCAGGATGCGTACCGCACAACGCTCGAACAGGAACCCCGGACGCAGGCGGTCCTCGGCGAGGAGCTCCTCGAGGCGCGCGAGCACCGCGGTCGCGTAGACGGCGGCGAGCGCGTGCGAGAAGCCGCCGGCGCGGGGGAGCACCACGTCGGTGGTGGTCTCGAGCGCGCCGGTCACCCGGCGCACGAAGGCCGGATGCAGCAGCGGCACGTCGACCGCCGAGGCGTAGGCGGCGGGCGCACGGTCGCCGACGGCCGCCAGCCCGGCCGCCAGGCCCTGCAGCGGACCGCGGCCCGCGCGGGCGTCGTCGGCCAGCTCGATCGTCGCGGGAAGCGCGGGGAGCGCCTGCCCGGGGGCGCGCACGACGACGACCGGCCCGTCCACGCCCCGCGCCACCAGGCCCGCCACCCGGCGCAGCAGCGTCGAGCCGTGCCAAGCCAGACCGGCCTTGGCGGCTCCCATCCGCGTCGAGCGCCCGCCCGCGAGCACGATCCCGGCGACCTGGGCCATGCCCGGGATTGTCCGCGCGGCCAGGACGTCCCGGTGCCGTCCGGCGGGGGTCGTACCTTGCCCGCAGTCCCCGTCGTCCTGTCCATCGGAGCGTCAATGCCCCTCTGCTTCATCGAGCCGCAGGATGCGATCCGGGTGATCGCGGAGTCGATCGGCCGCGAGGCCCGCCGCCAGCTGCTCGGCGAGGTGGTCCACGCCTGGGTCGACGAGATCCCCGAGCCCCAGCTGGCCGCCCACTACGCCAAGGCGGTCGACGACCTCGACGAGCACGACCTCTCTATGCTTGCCGCCTGGCACGCCTCGCTGGAGGTGGGTCAGCCGATCGCCAACCGGGACTTCCTGGTCGCGGTCTTCGCCTCGCTGGGAGAGCACCGTCGCGAGGCGCTGAAGATCGCCGCCGGCTTCCGCGGTGAGGAGGCCTTTGACGCGGGGGTGGCCGAGGAGCACGCGATGGAGACCGTTCTGCCCAACCTCTCCAGGGAGCGCTGCGAGGCGCTTGCCCAGGAGTGCGTGGAGCTCTATCTGTGGGATCGCCTGGGCTGCGACAACTGAATGTCATGAAGGAGGCCTCCCTCGGTGGCACGCTCCGGCGTGTCATCGAAGGAGCGAGCTCGAAGGAGGCCCGTCTTCATGTTGCATGCTGGATTGGATCTCAGTCGCAAACGACTGGACTTCTGCCTGCTCGATGAGCAGGGCGATCACGTCGAGGTCGGCGCGGCGCCGCCGGACGGCGATGGCTTGGCCGGCCTGGTGCGCCGCGTGGCACAGCGCCATGGTCAGCCCGTGAGCGCGGCAATCGAGTCGATGAACGGCGCGCGGTTCGTGCACGACACCCTGGAGCGCTGCGGCTGGGAGGTCGAGGTCGCCGACGCCCAGAAGGTCAAGGGACTGGCGCCCTTGGCATGCAAGACCGACCGCATCGACGCGTGGGTGCTCGCGGAGCTCTCGCGCCGCGACCTCGTGCCGGCGATCTGGCTTCCGTCCTTCGAGCAGCGCCAAGAACGCGAGCGAGCCCGCTGGCGGTTGTTCTTGGTGCGCAAGCGCTCATCGCTCAAGCACCGCGTCCACGCCCAGCTGCTGGCCTTCGGACACACCTGTCCGGTGTCGGATCTCTTCGGCCGCCGGGGCCGCGAGCTGCTGGGGCGCCTGGAGTTCCCCCAGCCGTGGCGCTCAGGCGTGCTGGCCAGCGTGACGATGATCGACGACCTCGACCGCCAGATCACCGACATCGACCGCGAGCTCAAGACGTTGGGGGCCGACCACCGCTACATCCCCTTGCTCATGACCGCTCCCGGGATCGCGTGGGTGCTCGGGTACACGATCGCCGCCGAGATCGGCGACATCGACCGCTTCGCCAGCCCCAAGAAGCTGTGCGGCTACACCGGCCTGTGCCCCAAGGTCTACCAATCCGGAGGCACCGACCGACGCGGGCACCTCACCCACGCGGGCCCGAAATACCTGCGCTGGGCGCTTATCGAGGCCGCCCAACACGCCGCCCGCCACCCGCTCTACCGCGAGCGCTACCAGCGCACCAAGGCCCGCCTTGGCAAGCAGCGCGGCCCCAAGGTCGCCCAGGTCGACATCGCCCGCCGCCTGGCCGAGGCGATCTGGCACATGCTCACCCGCAACCAGCCCTTCGCTCCGCCAGGCGCCACGCCGGCTCTGGCCGCATAGACGGCCCTAACTGAGATGCGCCACCGAAGCGAGACACCCATAGCACCTGGTCCTCCCCCGAGGAGGCGATAGAGAGTTGCGTCACGCACGCCACCACCGCTGCCGATCACCGTGACCGATCATCCCGACCGACTTGACAACCCCAACCTCCTTCATAGAGAGCCTCGCTCAGAGGCGGCGCAGCACGTCGTAGCGTCCTACGCCCGGGCGGCCGTCGATCCGCCAGGAGAAGAAGCTCGTGTGCAGCTGCAGGCGCCCGAGGTCGAGGGAGGTGCCGCAGAGGACCTCGCCGGCCCCGCGGCGAGCCGCCGCGTCGTCGTCGTCCAACCACAACTCCAGGCCGGCCCGTCGCATGCGTCCCTCGGCGTCGTAAGCGGTGGACAGGCGCGGGTCGGCCACCGGCACCGGCTCGGCGGGCGGGCCGCCCTCCAGCAGCGTGCAGTCCACCAGTTCCTCGGCGTGCCCGCGGGCCTTGGCGGGGCGCACGGCGACCAGCGAGAGCGCGCGGTCCTCGGCCATCCACGCGGTCAGCATCCGCGACAGCGACATGCGCTCCCAGTCGGGTGCGCCCCACGAGTGCCCGCGCTGGCCCAGGCAGCGCACGTCGCGCCGCGTGCCCGCGGTGGTCACGCTGCCCTGCACCGCGCACAGCTGCTCGTAGCCCTCCAGGCCCCCGAGGGTCGCGGCTGGTCGGTCCGGGGGCAGCACGGCCGGCCGCGAACGCGCCTCGAAGCGCAGGTCCAGCGCGAACTCCTCCCCCTCGCCGCGCAGCGTCCACGCCTCCAGCGGCTCGGCCACCGTCGTGGTCAGCCCGGCGACGCGCACGGCGTCCCAGCCCGCGCCCGCGGACGGCGCCGGTGCGGCCTCGGCGCGCACCCCGGCCACCTCGCCGCCGCTGAAGAGCACCACGAGCCCGCTGGCGCCCTCGGCGGTCAGGCCCAGGCGGGCGGTCGCGAAGACCCGGGTGCGCGGGTCGGCGAAGGCAAAGGTGACGGCCGCGGAGGCTCCGGGCGCGTCGGCCAGCCGCGGGCGCTCGTCGTCGGGGGCGATCGTCACCGGGGGGTGGTCGCCTCGCGGCCGGGCTCGCTGACCGTGCCCTCGACGTCGTCGGAGCGCCGTCCGCGCGGCCCGCGCGTGGCGCCCAGCGCGCCGACCATCAAGTGGGTGGCCAGGCGCCGGGTCAGCACGCGGCGCACGAGCGCTCGCGTGGGAGGCAGCAACAGCAGGAAGCCCAGCACGTCGGTGAGAAAGCCGGGGGTCAGCAGCAGCGCGCCGCCGAAGATGATCAGCGCGCCGTCGGCCACCTCGCGCGCGGGAGGTCGCCCGGACTGCAGCGTCGTGGCCAAGCGCTGCCACGCCGTGCGCCCCTGAGAGCGCAGCAGCACGCCACCGAGAATCGAGTCCGCGACCAGCAGGGCGATCGTGGGCAGGGCGCCGATGATCTGCCCCACCTGGATGAGCACGTACAGCTCGACGAGCGGGACGACGACGAACAGCGCGACGATGATCAGCAGCGGCACCGCGTCGAAGCCTAGGCTTCGTTCCCATGCAACCATCGCCCGAGGCCGTAGAGGACGCCCTGTCCAACGTCATCGATCCCGAGCTGGGTCTCGACTTCGTCGAGCTGGGGCTGATCTACGGGGTGCAGATCGACGAGGGCGATGTGCACGTCACCTTCACCCTCACCACCCCAGCGTGCCCGATCGGCCCCCAGATCACCGATCAGATCCAGGAGTTCGTCTCCGAGGTCGACGGCGTCACCAACGTCTCCTCCGAGATGACCTTCCAGCCGCCCTGGAGCCCGGAGAAGATGAGCGAGGACGCCAAGTTCGCCCTCGGCATGTGAGCTGATCCCCGGCGCCATCGGGTGTAAGGCGTCCGGCGCCACTGCGTGCCTTCGCTACGCTGGCCGGCTCGGGGCCCGCTCCCGGCGGCGCGCGATGGCCAGCAGCTCGGCCACCGACGCCTCGATGCCCTCGCCGATGGCCTCCAGGTCGGGCAGCGCGTCGTAGTCGCCCAGCAGGCCGAAGTTGATGTGGCCGTGGTAGGACATGATGGCGATGGCCAGCGCGTGGTGGCGTGGGAGGAAGGCCACCGGGAAGACGTCCTGCATCTCGCGGCCCTGCACGTAGAGGGGGAACTGCGGGCCGGGCACGTTGGTGACGATCAGGTTGAACAGGCGGGTGGAGAAATTGATGCGCGCCGCCTGGGCGAGGACGGTCGGGGGGGCGAAGCTCTGCATGCCCGCCATCACCTCCGCGCCCACTGCCTGCTTGGACTCCTTCAGGCCGTCCATCGCGCTGCGCACCGTGCGCAGGCGCAGCAGGGGATCCTCGATGTAGACAGGCAGCGGCGCGCGCATGGCCGCGATGCGGTTGCCCAGCGCGCTGCGATCAGTCTCCGCGCGGATGGAGACCGGCACCAGCGCGCGCAGCTCCATCCCCTCGGTGCGCACCCCGCGCTTGCGCAGCCAGCCGCGCAGCGCGCCGCTGACCACCGACAGCACCACGTCGTTGACCGTGCCGCCCAACGCGTCCTTGATCGCCTTGAAGTCGGCCAGCTCGTTGCGCACGCCCACAAAGCGCCGGTGGGGCCCGATCTCGACGTTCAGCGGCGTGGCGGGCGCGGGGTTGAGCGTCGCCCACGCCAGCTCGCCCAGGCCCTCGGCCGCGTGGCGGGCCTCGCGCACGGCGCGGCGCGGGTCGGCCATCGCGCCCAGGGCGCCGGCGGTCATCTTCAGGGTGGTGCGCACCGCGTCGGTGGCGCCGGCGCCCACGAGCTCCACTGCGTGGGGCTCGGGAGCGGGCGCCCAGGGGTCGGCGGGGTGCTCGACCTCCTGGGGCTCCGGGGCCAGGTCGAACATGACCTGGGCGAGGTCCACGCCGGCGACCCCGTCGATGAGCGCGTGATGGGTCTTGGAGATGAGCGCGAAGCGCTCGTCCTCGACGCCCTCGACCACCCACAGCTCCCACAGCGGCTTGGAGCGGTCCAGGCGCTGGGAGAAGATCCGGGCCGCGGTACGCAACAGCTGGGACTCTGAGCCCGGGCGGGGCAGCGCGGTCTGGCGCGCGTGGTACTCGAGATTGAAGGTGGGATCGTCGACCCATAGCGGGCGCCCGCTGCGCGCCGGCGCCTCGGCGAGCTTCTGGCGATAGCGCGGCACCAGGTGCAGGCGCGAGCGGATGGAGTCCAGGAGCTCCTCGAAGGCGGGTGGCGGGCCCTCGAGCAGTACCACGGCGCCCACGTGCATGTGCGACGCCGAGCCCTCGTTGTGCAGGAAGCCCGCGTCGATGGCGGTCAGGCGGTCCAGGTGCTGCTGGGGCATGGCCTACGGCTCTCCTCCTCGCGGTGGTGCGAGGCTACCCGGATCACGGGCAACCGCTCGGAAGGCGTCCTCAGCCCCGCTGGTCCTCCACGAAGGCCTTCAGCTTGCCGGGCATGCTGTCCACGAGCTGCTTGCGCAGCAGGTCCACCACCGGTCCGCGGACGACCATGCCGAGCATTCGACCGAGGTCGACCGACAGCCAGTAGACCGCCCTGGTCCGTCCATCGCCCAGGTCCTCGAAGCGCCAGCTGCCGTCGACGGCGGCCAGGTCGCCCTTGTGCTGCGACCACTGGACAGTCGTCGGCTCCTCATAGGAGAAGCGCAGGCGCGACTCGAGGTCGCGCACCTTCCCGTCGGTGACCGTGCGCACCAGCGTCTGGCGGCCCTCGCCGTCGCGCTCCAACGGCTCGGCCACCTTGATCTCCGGCTGCCAGCGTGGCGAGCCCTCGACGTCGGCGGCCACCGCGAAGACCTCCTCGATCGGCGCGTCGATCTCCGCGCTCGCCTCGCCTTCAATGCGCCCCACAACCCCGACCATACGACGAGCGGGCGCTCGTGTCGAGCGTCTGGCCAAGAGGCGCGCGCCCCTCAGCGATCTGAGCCGCCGATCCCCGTGAGGATCTCGCGCAGGCGCGCGGGACCGCCGGCGCGACGGGCGAGCGGCGGCGTGTCCCCGCCCTCGCCGCGGCGCAGGCCCTCGAAGAGCTCCATGAAGGCCTCGGCGGCGTCGTGCCGCGGCGTCCAGCCCAGCTCGTCCAGCGCGCGGGTGCAGTCCATCATCGGCGCGTCGAGGCCGAGGTCCACCCATCCCGGCTCGGTGGGCTGCAGCCGCGCGCGCCACGTGAGGTCGGCGGCGACGCGCAGCGCGCGGCGGGGCACGGGCACCGGGCGGGCGCCCAGCAGCTCGCCCAGCGCGCGGGCATCCAGGACCGGCTCGGCCGCGACGTTGTAGGCCCCCGCTGCGTCGGGGCGCACGAGCGCGAGCCGGTAGGCCTGCGCGACGTCGCGCGAGTGCACGGCCTGCAAGACCAGTCCCTCCGTGCGGGGGACGACCGGTATGAGCCCGCGGCGCACCAGCGGGCTGGGCAGGAAGGGTCCCACGAACAGGCGGCGGACCTCGCTGGCCGCCTCTCCCTTGAAGATCAGCCCGGGACGCAGGCGCACCACCCGCACGTCGGGGTGCTCGGCCTCGAAGGAGTCGAGGATGCGCTCCACCGCCGCCTTGTGGCGCGAGTAGAACGAGCTGGGGATGCCGGTGGTGGGCCAGCTCTCGTCCACGCGGCGGTCCTTGGGGCCCTGCGCGTAGGCGCCGATCGAGCTGGCGTGGACGATGGTGGACACGCCGGCGCTGGCCGCGGCGGCAAAGACGCGCTGGGAGCCGAGCACGTTGACCTCGTGCGTGCGCCGCTCGTCGCGCGAGGGCTGGATGAGCCAGGCCAGATGCACGACCGCGTCGGCGCCCGCGAACAGGGGCTCGAGGCGGTCGCGGCTGATGTCGGCCTGCGCCCAGCGCACCTTGGCCTGTGACCGGCCGGGGTGGCGGCGCACCAGCCCCACGATCTCGTCGACGGCGTCCTCGCCGGCCAGGGCGTCGAGCAGGCTGGTCCCGACGTTTCCGGTGGCCCCGGTGACGACGACGCGCATGACGGTGGCGCTACCCGACGTGCGATCCTCAGAACCCAGCGAGCGCGGAGGCGGCACGATGGCGTGGGACTTCTCGACGGACTCGGCCCTGGACCCCCGGGCGCCCCTGCGCGTGTCCATGCTCCACGACGGCATTGCCTCCCGCTGATGGCCCTGCGTCCCCTCGTGGCCCTGCTGGCGGTGCAGCTGCTCATCGGGGCCGCCCTGGTGGTCTGGGGCCTCAACGGCTTTCCGCTGCCTGGCCAGGGGGAGCCGGCCGCCGCGGAGGGGCGCGACACCGCCCGGGCTGTGAAGGTCGACCGCTTCGACGCGGCGCGGGCCCTGCGCTTCGCGCGCCTCCAGGTCGAGCAGATCGGGCCGCGCCCGGCCGGCTCACCCGCCTCCGCGCGCCTGGCGGCGCTGCTGCGCGACCGTCTGCCGCGCGGGCGCTTCGAGTCCATCCCCGGCCATCCCGGCCTGCGCAACGTGGTCGGGCGCATCCCGGGGCGCTCCCCGGCGGTTCTCGTGGGGGCCCACTTCGACACGGAGGCGCGCCCGCGCGGGCACGTGGGCGCCAACGACGGGGCGGCGGGCACCGCCGCGGTGCTCGAGCTGGCCCGGGCGCTGAAGCGCAGGGCGACGTCGCCGGAGGTCCCCGGTTCCGGCGAGCGCAGGCGGAGCCCACCTCCACGCGAGGTCCGCTTCGTGCTCTTCGACGGGGAGGAGGAGCCCGCTGGCTGCGAACCCTTCGTGGCATGCGGGCTGCGCGGCTCCACGGGTTACGCCCGCCGTCACGCGGCGGAGGTCGGCGACATGGTGCTGCTCGACTACATCGCCGAGCGCCGCGGCCTGCGTTTCGAGCGCGAGGCCAACTCCGACCCCGGCCTGTGGGCGCAGCTGCGCGCTGCCGCGCGGCGGGTGGGCACCACGCGCTGGTTTCCGGCTCGTGACGCCGGCGTGACGATCATCGACGACCACGTGCCCTTCGTCGAGCGCGGCGTGCCGGCCATCGACCTGATCGACTTCGACTACCCCCAGCGCGACTCGCTCGACGACGACATGAGCGCGATCTCCGCACGTTCGCTGGACGTGACGGGGGAGACGGTGATGGAGCTGGTGCTGGGCCTGCGCCGGCAGCGCTAACGGCGTCGGTCAGCAGTCGAGGCTCGCGCCTGCCGCTGTGCATATCTCGCGAAGCCGCGGTTCGAGGGCTCCCAGCCGGCAGACGAGCATCGCCTTGGGGAACGGGCGCAGGCTGTCAAAGGAGGCGACGGACTCGACCGGAAGCCCTTCGCCGGCGCCGAGCGCGAGCTCGCTGGGGAGGCCGCGCACACGCCGGGTCACCGGCGCGACGAGCACCCGCTGCATCACGTCGTTGGTCATACCGCCCTGCCGTGGCCGGTCCGCCGGGTGACCCTCCCTACACTCGATCCCATGGCCTTCACCATCGAGAAGCTGTGGCTGGCCGCGCCACGCGGGTACTGCGCGGGCGTGGACCGCGCGGTGCAGACCGTCGAGCGGGCGCTGGATCTCTACGGCGCGCCCGTCTACGTGCGCAAGGAGATCGTCCACAACAAGCACGTGGTCGAGGTGCTGCGCAGTCGCGGGGCGATCTTCGTCGACGAGCTCGAGGACGAGATCCCCGAAGGCGCGGTCACGGTCTTCTCCGCCCACGGCGTGTCGCCCGCCGTGCACGCCGACGCGCAGCGCCGCGGCCTGCAGACCATCGACGCGACCTGCCCGCTGGTGACCAAGGTCCATCGTGAGGCGGTCAAGTTCGCCGCCGAGGGCTACACCATCGTGCTCATCGGCCACTCGGGTCACGAGGAGGTGGAGGGCACCATGGGCGAGGCCCCCCGGAGCATGGTGCTGGTGGAGACCGAAGCCGATGTCGACGCCCTCGAGGTCGCCGATCCCGACCGGGTCGCCTACATCTCGCAGACCACCCTGTCGGTCGACGAGACGCGCGCGATCATCGCGCGCCTGCGTGAGCGGTTCCCCGCCATCTCCGGGCCGCGCACCGACGACATCTGCTACGCCACCACCAACCGCCAGGCGGCGGTCAAGCAGATGGCGCCCGAATGCGATCTGGTGCTGGTCATCGGCTCGCGCAACTCCTCCAACTCCAACCGCCTGGTCGAGGTCGCCCGCGACCACGGCGCCGAGTCACACCTCATCGACCGCGAGGACCAGATCGAGGCGGCGTGGCTCGAGGGCAAGCGGGTGGTGGGCATCTCCTCGGGCGCGAGCGCCCCCGAGGAGCTGGTCAGCCGCCTCGTGCAGTTCTTCCGCGACCGCGGCGTGGAGGACGTCGAGGAGTACGAGGTCGTGCGCGAGGACGTGCGCTTCATGCTGCCCAAGCAGATCCGCGCGGACCAGGCCGCCGCCGCCGCCGCCGCGACGGCCTAGCGTTCCGCCCGCGCGAGGCCCAGCAGCGCCGCGGTCTCCACCACCGCGCCGTGCTGGAGGTACTCCACGGCGGCAAAGGCCGCGTCGGCTGCCTGGGCGCTCGAGCCGGCGCACGCGTCGCGGGCCAGGACCAGGCGGAAGTCGTGCTGGTGGGCGTCCACGCAGGTGTAGTGCACGCACACGTCGGAGAGGTAGCCGCAGACGACCAGCGTGCGCACACCCAGGCCGCGCAGCAGCAGGTCGAGGTCGGTGGCGAAGAAGGCGCTGTAGCGCCGCTTGCGCACCAGGTGGGCGTCGACGCCGTGCAGCTGGGGCACGAGCGCGGTGCCCGGCGCGCCCTCGAGGCAGTGCACCGACTCTTCGCCGTCCAGCTCGTGCCCGAAGTCCACGCGCGCGGTGCGGTGGACCTCCTGGGTGCCCATGACTACGCCCACCGCTACAGCGCCCAGGTAGCTCGTCGGCGGGGGCGGTGCTGGTCGCCACGGGGCGGCCTCCTCGCGCGGACAGGATCCGGGCGCCGCGCTTGTGCAGCGGGACAACGACGTAGCCTCCGCCCGCGTGCGCACGCTCGTGGTCTCCGACCTGCACCTGGGCATCGCCACCCAGGCCGACACGCTGCGTGGCACCCGCGCGCGCGAGGTCCTGAAGGGCCGCCTGGCCCGGGGCGTCGACCGGCTCGTGCTGCTGGGCGACACGCTCGAGCTGCGCCACGGACCGGCCCGCGAGGCGGTCGCGGTGGCGCTCCCCGTGCTGGGCGAGCTGGGCGAGGCGCTGGGCCCGGATGCGCAGGTGGTGCTGGTGCCCGGCAACCACGATCACGCGCTGCTGGACGGGTGGCTCGAGCGCCGTGGTCGAGACACCCCGCCCGCGCCGATGGGCCTGGAGGAGCGCTTCTCGCCCGCCGAGGCCTCCCCGCTGGCCGCGCGGCTGGGCGACGCGCTGGGCGCCGCGCGCACGCAGGTCGCCTACCCCGGCCTGTGGCTGCGCGACGACGTCTACGCCACCCACGGCCACTATCTCGACGTCCACGGCACCGTGCCCACGGTGGAGCGCCTGGCCGCGGGGCTGATGGGCCGCCTGGTCGGTGCGCTGCCCCCGGGGCGCCTGACCCCCGACGACTACGAGGCGCGCCTGGCGCCGATCTACGCGTGGGTGCACGCGACCTCCCAGCGCGCCCAGCCCGGCCGGGCGGCGGCCAGCGCGGGCGGGTCGATCAAGGTCTGGAAGCTGCTGGCCGGCGGTGGGCGGCGCCCGATCCACGCCAGGGCGTTGGTCGCCCTCTTCCCCCTCGTCCTGTGGGCGCTCAACTGGGCGGGCATCGGGCCGCTGCGTGCCGACCTGAGCGGCAAGGAGCTGTTTCGCGCGGGGGTGCGGGCCATGGTCGAGGCCCAGGGGCGCCTGGGCATCGACGCGGCCCACGTCATCTTCGGCCACACCCACCGCACGGGCGCGCTGGGCGGCGACGAGCCGGGGGTGTGGGACACGCCCTCGGGCGCGCGGCTGCACAACACGGGCAACTGGCTGTTCGAGACCCACTTCATGGCCGGGCCGCAGGGCGCCAGCCCCTACTGGCCCGGCGGTGCCGTGGCCGTGGACGAGCACGGGCCGCCGCGCCTGGAGCGCCTGCTGGGCGACGTGCCCGCCAACGAGCTGCGCCCTCCGGCGGGGGTGGGCCCGAGCGAGGGGTAGGGGCCTGCGTCGGCGGTGCCGCCGCCGACCCATGGCGGTGTCGCCGCCGACCTATCCGATCTCTCGGCTGTCGGGCAGCCTCCCGTGAGCCGCTTCGAGGTCGCTGAGATCGACGTGGTCGCGCTCGCGCCCGGCCACGCGCTTGAGCGCAACGAAGTCGGCGAGCGAGCACACCGGCGCGGGCACACCGTCCACCCGCCGCACCTCCGCACGCGTGGCAACGGCCGGGAAGGAAAGTGGCTCGTCGCGCTCCGGCATGAGATCGAGGTCGCCCATGGGCGTGTGGAGGTGGAGTGTCCGCCTTGCGTTGAAATCCTCGTCCCGGTGCGCCGAGCCGTCCGGCCTGGTGGCGCGCAGCGACTCGATGAGCTGCCGCACCCTCACGGAGCCGATCTCGCTCGCCGGCACGAGGGCGTCGATATACCGCGTGGCCCTCACCACACCGTGACGGATGACGGCGATCCCGCCGATGATCACGTAACGCACCTCTGTCCCGTTGAGCGCTTCGAGGATCCGGCCGAAGCCGGTCATTCCTCGCGTGCGGCGGCTCCCGCGAGCTCCAGCGCGAAGACGCTGAGAGCTATGCCCTCGGCCAGCAGCTCCTCGGGCTCGCGAGCGGCGTCGCTGATGAGGCGGTAGCGCCGCCACGCCTCGTTGACCGCAGCCTCGTCGCCGCGGGCCTCTGCGGCGCGCGCCTGCGCGGCGGCGGCCTCCAGACGCCTTGCCGGCGATTCCATGGTCCGATCATCGCAGAGCACCTGGCCGATCAGCCCTCGCACCGGTGAGCGCTTCCCCGGCAGGCGGCCCCCAGCGTGGCGGCCGCGGCGCGCAGGTCGGCCGCTTCGTGAGCGGCCGTGGCGACCAGCCGCAGGCGCGAGGTGCCCGCCGCGACGGTGGGCGGGCGGATGGCCTGGGCGAACACGCCGCCGGCCAGCGCGGCTTCGCACACCCCCATCGCCGCGTGCGGATCGCCGATCACGAGGGGCACGATGGGCATGGTCGGATCGCCCCCGGGCGGGATGGGCAGGTCCTGGTCGGCGAGCGCCTCGCACAGCGTGCGCGCGTTGGCGTGCAGGCGGGCGAGCAGCGTGGGCTGCTCGCCCACCAGGCGCAGGGCCTCCAGGGCGGCGCCGGCCGCGGGCGGGGGCAGGGCGGTCGAGAAGATCGCCGTGCGCGCGCGGTTGAGCAGGAACGCGGCCATCTGGCGGGTGCAGGCGGCGAAGGCGCCGTAGCTGCCCAGCGCCTTGCCCAGCGTGCCGACCACCACGTCGCCCTCCTGCTCGAGCCCCAGCTCGGCGACCAGTCCGCGCCCGCCGGGCCCGACGACCCCGGTGGCGTGGGCCTCGTCGACCAGGACGCGCGCGCGATGGCGGCGAGCGAGCTCGACGATCCCCTCCAGGGGCGCGAGGTCGCCGTCCATCGAGAACACCGCGTCGGTGACGATCAGACAGCGGCGCCCGTCCGCCCGGCGCAGGGCGGTCGCGAGGGCGTCGAGGTCGCCATGGTCGTAGACCACCGTCTGGGCCCGCGACAGGCGACAGCCGTCCACGATCGACGCGTGGTTGCGCGCGTCGGAGAGGATCACGTCGTCGCGACCGGCCAGGGCGGCGATCACCCCGGTGTTGGCCAGGTAGCCCGAGCCGAACAGCAGGCAGGCCTCGGTGCCCTTGAAGGCCGCCAGCTCGGCCTCGAGGCGCTCGTGCAGGGCGAGGTTGCCCGACACCAGGCGCGACGCGCCCGCGCCCGCTCCCCAGCGCTGGGCCGCCTCGGCCGCCGCCGCGCGTACCCGCGGGTGCCCGGCCAGGCCGAGGTAGTCGTTCGAGCACAGCAGCAGCACGTCGCGGCCGTCCAGGCGCACGCGCGCGCCGGGCGCGCTGTCGAGCGTGCGCAGCTCACGCAGCAGTCCGCCGCGCCGAAGCTCCTCCAGCGCCGCCCCGACCCCGGTCGTCGCCCCGCCCTCCCGTGC
>DASZCY010000020.1:0-4761 GCA_035942615.1 Solirubrobacteraceae bacterium
CGACCAGCCCTGCGAGGGAGATGCGCGAGCGTCCGTGCACGGCGCCACCGAGCATACCGCCATCCGCGCGCGTGCGGGAGAATCTTCGCGTGCGCACCGGCTACCTCGGACTGGGCTCCAACGTCGGCGACCGCCGTGCCCATCTTCAGGCGGCGGTCGACGCCCTGTCCGGGCGCGGCGTCGCGGTCCACGCGAGCAGCGCGACCTACGACACCGATCCGGTGGGAGAGATCCTCGACCAGCCCGCCTTCCTCAACGCGTGCCTGCGCGTGGAGACGGCGCTGGAGCCCGAGGCGCTCCTGGCCGCCGGCAAGGCGGTCGAGTGCGAGCTGGGCCGCGCGGGCGGCCTCCGCCACGGCCCGCGCGCGATCGACGTGGATGTGCTGTTGCTCGGCGACCTCGAGCACGCCTCCGAGCGCCTCACGCTGCCCCACCAGCAGGTGCTCGCCCGGCGCTTCGTCCTCGTGCCCCTCCTCGAGCTGGACCTCCAGCTCACGACGCCCGCGGGCCAGCGCCTGGCCGACGCGCTGGCGGCGCTGCCCCTGGACGAGGGCGTGCGCCGGGCAGGTCCGCCCCTGCGGACGGCGGCCTGAGCGCTGCCTTCCACCGCGCGGGCACGATACTTCCAGTTTCGTGCTCCTGGTCGTGGACGTCGGCAACACCCAGACGCACTTCGGCGCGTTCGACGGCGAGCGCCTCGTGCAGCACTGGCGCTTTGCCACCGCGCGCGATTCGACCGCCGATGAGCTGGGCGCCGCGCTGCGCAACCTCATGGAGCTGCGCGCCCTCGGCCTGGCCGATCTCACGGCCTCGATCGTCTCCTCCACCGTGCCCCAGCTGGCCCCCGAGTGGCGCGAGATGGCGTGCCGTTACCTGGGCCACGAGCCCGTTGTGGTCGGCCCGGGGATCCGCACCGGGATGGGTATCCGCTACCCCAACCCGGCCGAGATCGGCGCCGATCGCCTGGTCAACGCGGTGGCCATCCGTGAGCGCTTCGGCGGACCGGCCATCTGCGTGGACTTCGGCACGGCGGTGAACTTCGACCTCGTCTCCGTCCAGGGTGAGTACGTGGGCGGCGTGCTCGCGCCCGGGGTGGAGATCTCGCTGGCCGCGCTGACCGAGCGCGGCGCCAAGCTGCCGCGCATCGACCTCACCGCGCCCCGGTCGGTGATCGGCAAGTCGACCGTCGAGGCGATCCGCTCGGGGGTGATCTACGGCTACGCGGGGCTGGTGGACGGCATCGTGCGCCGGCTGCGCGAGGAGCTGGGCGAGGAGAGCGACGTCATCGCCACCGGGGGCCTCGCCGGCTACATCGTGCCCTTCACCGAGGAGATCGACGAGGTCGACGATCTGCTCACGCTGACGGGTCTACGCTTGCTGCATGAGCGCAACGCCTAGCCGCTCGCTGTCCGATGCCTGGCGGCTGGGGAACCTCACCGTCCCCAACCGGGTCGTGCTCGCTCCCCTGGCCGGGATCGGGAACTGGTTCGTGCGCCTGCAAGCCAAGCGCCACGGGGCCGGGATGGCGGTCAGCGAGATGGTCTCGAGCTTCGCCGTGCATCACGGCAACGAGCGGACCCACACCGAGATGCTGCGCATCCATCCACAGGAGCGCGCCGGCGGCCCGGTGGCCGTCCAGCTGTTCGGTCAGGACCCCGGGGTCATGCGCTCGGCGGCGCGCACCGTCGCGCAGGCGGGGGCGGATGTCATCGACCTCAACATGGGCTGTCCTGTCCCCAAGGTCATGAAGACCGGCGCCGGGGTGGCGCTGCTCGAGGACCACGACCTCGCCGTGGCCGTCGCCACCGCGGCGCGTGAGGGTGGCGGCGTGCCCGTCACCGTGAAGCTGCGCAGTGGCCTGAAGGCGGGCGACCGAAGCGGCGTCGGGCTAGCCCACCGCCTCGTCGCCGACGCGGGCGTGAGCGCCATCGGCTTTCATCCGCGCTCGGCGCAGGTGCATCACAAGGGCCAGCCCGATCTGGAGCTGGCCCGCCAGCTGGTGGCCGAGCTGCCCGTGCCGGTGATCCTCAGCGGCGGCATGCGCGACCCCGGCTGGATCCGCCGCGCCTGGGAGCAGACGGGCGCCGAGGCGGTCATGCTCGCGCGCGGGGCCCTGGGCGACCCGTGGCTGTTCCGCGCCCTGGTGGACGACGCGGTCGCCCAGCCGAGCACCGAGGAGATCCTGGCCGAGCTGGACTGGGTCATGGAACGCGCCGTTGAGCACCTCGGCGCGCGGCGCGCGGCGCGCTACCTGCGCAAGTTCTATCCCTGGTACGTGGAGCGCATGGGCGGCGACAAGCGCCTCCAGGCGGCCCTCCAGGCCACCGACGACGTGGCCGCCGCACGTGCCGTCCTGCAGCGCCGCGTGCCCCTATTCGTCGCGGCCTGACGGCTCCCGAGGGGGTTCTCCCCCGGTGCTAGACTGCGCGGCCGTTTCGCTCGCCCCCGTGCCCTTCTGCGGGGGCTTTCGTACGTCCACGAACAGCGAAGGCCATGCCCAGAGACGTCCTGCTCACCCAAGAAGGTCTCGACAAGCTCAAGTCCGAGCTCGAGGAGCTGCAGACCACCCGCCGGCGTGAGGTGGCCGAGCGCATCAAGGAGGCGCGAGAGTTCGGCGACATCTCCGAGAACTCCGAGTACGACGACGCCAAGAACGAGCAGGCCATGCTCGAGCAGCGCATCGCCGCGGTGGAGGAGCGGGTGCGCTCCGCCCGGGTCATCAGCGCGAGTGAGGTCGACCGGGACACGGTGCAGGTCGGCAACAGCGTCCATGTCGAGGACGAGGAGACGGGAAGCTCCGACGCCTACACGATCGTCGGATCCGCCGAGGCCGACCCTGCTGAGAAGAGGCTGTCCAACGAGTCGCCCATCGGGCGCGCGCTCTTGGGCCATCGCCAGGGCGACGTCGTCGACGTGCAGACGCCGCGCAAGGTCCGCCGGCTCAAGATCACCAAGATCGACGTCGGCCTGTAGATGACCGGTTCCACGGGCTCGGCGCCCGCGCAGACCATCTAGGCCGCCGTGAGCGATGCGTCGGATCTGCTGGGCGCCCGGCGCGTCAAGCTCGACCGGTTGCGCGCGCAGGGCATCGATCCCTTTCCCCACGCGTTCCCGGGGGTCCAGTCCGCGAGCGCCGTGCGCGCGGCCCACGCCCGACTCGAGGCCGGCGCCCAGACCAAAGCCCGCCATCGCGTCGCCGGGCGCTTGGCGGCCCGCCGCGGCCAAGGCAGGATGGCGTTCCTGGATGTCGTCGACCGCTCGGGACGCCTGCAGGTGCAGGCGCGCGCCGACGTGCTGGGCGCCGAGGCCCACGAGCACCTGCTCTCCCTGGACCTGGGGGACCTGGTGGGCATCGACGGCACCGCCTTCGTCACCCGCCGCGGCGAGCTGAGTCTGCGTGTGGAGGCCTTCACGCTGCTGGCCAAGTCGCTGCGCCCGCCACCCGACAAGCACCATGGCCTGCAGGACACCGAGACGCGCCTGCGCCGCCGGGAGCTCGACCTACTGGCTAACGAGTACAGCCGCGAGCTGTTCCTGGCGCGCGCAAAGGTGGTTGCCGCGGTCCGGCGCGCGCTGGACGACGACGGGTTCGTGGAGGTCGAGACCCCGGTGCTCCAGCCCCTCTACGGCGGCGGGCTGGGCCGCCCGTTCACCACCCATTTCAACGCGCTGCACCGGACGATGTACCTGCGCATCGCCACCGAGCTGTACCTCAAGCGCTGCCTGGTCGGTGGGCTGGAGCGGGTGTACGAGCTGGGCAAGGATTTTCGCAACGAGGGGCTGTCGCCCAAGCACAACCCGGAGTTCACGGTGTGCGAGTGGTACGAGGCCTACGCCGACTACCACGACGCCGCCGCGCGCATGGAGCAGATCGTGGCGGCGGCCGCGCGAGCGGTCGGGGCGGAGGGCTTCGAGCCCGGTTGGAAGCGAATGACGCTCGCCAGCGCGATCGCCAACAGGACCGACATCGACATCCGCGAGCACCGTGATCGCAAGTCGCTGGCCGCGGCGATCGAGCGCCACGGCGTAACGGGGGTCCCGACCGCGGAGCGCACCTGGCCGCAGCTCGTCGACGACCTGCTTTCCACCTGGGTCGAGCCGACGCTCTCTGAGCCCACCTTCCTGCTCGACTATCCGGTCGAGCTGTCGCCCTTTGCCAAACGCCACCGCAGCGAAGAGGGCCTCACGGAGCGCTGGGAGGCCTTCGCCGGCGGCATGGAGATCGCCAACGCGTTCTCCGAGCTCAATGACCCCGACGAGCAGCGCGCGCGCTTCGAGGCCCAGGTCCGTTACGCGAGCGCGGGGGACGAGGAGGCCCACCCCTACGACGATGCGTTCCTACAGGCGCTCGAGCACGGGATGCCTCCCGCCGGCGGCGTGGGACTGGGGGTCGACCGGTTGGTGATGGCCTTGACCGGGAGGCGTAGCATCCGAGAGGTGGTTCTCTTCCCGGCCCTCCGCGACTGAGCATGCGCCATCCGACCTGGCTGTGCCCGGAGGTTGAGCACCTCCCTGGCGGGGGAGAGGCCGTTGGTAGACTGACCACCGTCCGCCCCTCGACCCTGATCCGCTCATCCGACCGGGCTGAAAGGCCGAAGAAGGTAGGGAGCAGATCGGGCCACTAGCCGTCCCCGGAGCCGCCACCCCAGCAGCAGGAAGGAAGCAGCACCCATGTTCGAGCGATTCACAGAACGTGCCAGGCAGGTGGTCGTTCTCGCGCAGGAGGAGGCGCGGACGCTCAAGCACAACTACATCGGGACC
>DASZCY010000021.1:0-14473 GCA_035942615.1 Solirubrobacteraceae bacterium
CGCCCAGCTGATCATGCTCCTGTCGACCTGAGACCTGGCCACGCCCAGCGCGGTCAGGGACGTCATCAGCGACAGTGAGGATTGGTGGCGGGACCGTTGCTCCTGCGCGTCGACCGCACTCGTCTTCAGGTTCTCGCGGGGATGCGATGGGTCGCGCCCCCAATCCTCACTGTCGCTGATGACGTCCCTGACCGCGCTGGGCGTGGCCAGGTCTCAGGTCGACAGGAGCATGATCAGCTGGGCGCGCTGGCGCTGGGACAGCCCTCCGATCGTCTTGCTTGGTGAGATGCGGCACTGCACGAGGAGCTCAAGGACCCTCGCCCGTCCCCACTTCGTCATCGCGAGCAGTACCTCAGCGACCCTCGCCGTCATGACGTAGTCGGGGGGATGGAGCAGGACTTGGCGGATCGACATCTGCCCTGAGCGAAGTTCACGCTTGAGGTGCGCGCGCTGGATGCGGATCTTGTTGGCCCGCTCCAGCGCGTCCATGCGTGCCCGAGGGTCGCGTGGCGCTGATCGCCGGGCGCTTTCGTCCCCCGGGAGGGGTGCTGGCCGGCGCAACGCACCGAGCGCCGCGTCGCGGATGGCCTGCTCGCGACCGGCGACGAACGGCTCTAGAGACGAACATCGACCGGGCCGGCTGCAGGCCAGCGCCAGGTGCGCCGTCTCGATGAACGCGTCTCCACGCCCCAGCGCTTCACCCACCCAGCCTTCGAGCAGCTCGTTGGCCTGGGGTGTGAACGACGGCTGCACACCGGTTTCCTCGGGCGCCTGCTCGTACATCCCGATGACCGGGATCAGGACATCCCAGTACTCCAGCCCGGCCTGGTTGAGGGCTTCGCCGCCCTTGGTGTCGGGTCTGCGGAGAACTCCCAGGAGCAGGTGCGGCGCGTCGATGCTTCGATGACGGCACTTCTGTGCCGCCGCCTGCGCGTTGACAAGCGCCTCCCGCGCCCTATCGGTCAAGCGCTCAATCATCAGCCTCGACCGGCGACCGGGGACACCACGCCCAGCATGGGGGACGTGGTGTGGGGGGTCAAGGGGGCGAGCCGAGATTCCGCGCGGCAATCGCCGGCTGTCATGAGCGGAGACCGTTCCTCGCGGGCCTATCGTCGTGCGGAAGTGTGCGAGCGCGCCTGGACCCGATGGGCGTAGGCGTGCTGGTCGGCGACCACCGCGCGCTCGATGGGTCCTCGGAGGAGGCCGTGATTGGCCCGCGCAGGTGTCGCCGGGGCGCTACCGGACGACCTGGAAGCCCATGGCGCGGCTGCGGTGGCCCAGGTGCCCGGGCGGATGGCCGTCGAAGCGCGCGACGAAGGTGTACTGGCCGGGACGGGACGGCCGGTAGGAGAAGCGGTACCCGGGCTCGGTGTGCGGCGATGCCCTGCCCGCCGCCGACGCGCGCTGGGCGAGCGACGCGACGACCTGGCACAGGACGCCGCGAGCTGGGCCGCACCCGAAGACCCCCGGCGCCGGGCTCGGCCCGAGGGTGAGAACCTGCTCGTCCACGACCTCTCCGTCGCGCCGGATCACGAGGGTCACCGGGAGGCCGGCGTGCGAGTGGTGGGACACTGCCCCCGTGAGCGCGCGGCGGTGCCCGAGCCGCAGATTCTGCTCGCCGACGCTGAGCCCGACCCGCACCCTCTGCTCGGTCGTGGTCAGGCCGCTCGTCACGGGCTCGTGGCCGGCCCCGTCCCCGGGGAAGCGAGCCCGGTAGTCCGTGGTCCACTCCGGTCGGGCGTTGCTCAGGCGGAAGCTTCCGTCGGCCGCGACGCGGACGCCGTTCGCGGGCTGCCCCGGCACGCGGGTGAACGCGCCCCGCACCCACGGGCGCTGCTCGATGATCACCCGCCGCCCCGCTAGCGAGCGGCCGTCCGCCGTCGCGAGTCGCCCCCGGAGCGTTACGGGGCCCGGCCAGGTGACACGGCGCGCGGATCGCGCCAGGCTGAGCCGGGTGTCGCCGCGCAGGAGCACCGAGATGTCGTCCGTTCCCCGGTTGGCCGTCGCGAGATCGGGCCGGCCATCGCCGTCGAGGTCGTCGGCGGCGATGGCCACGGGCCGGGGTCCGACGCCGTGGTCGAGCGGGGGTCCGAAGCCGCCGTCACCCCGGCCGAGCAGCAACGACGCGCTGCCCGCGTAGTCCTTGCCGTCGACGTACGTCGTGTTGGGGTTGTTGGCCACCGCCAGGTCCTGGTCGCCGTCCACGTCGAGGTCAGCGACGGCGAGGGCGAACGCGGCGACTCCCGCACCCTGGCGGGGGCGACGATCAAAGGTCCCGTCGCCGCGGCCCAGGAAGATGGAGATGTCCCTGCTGTCGCCGTTGCCGACCGCCAGGTCAGGGACGCGGTCGCCGTCGAAGTCACCGGCGGTAACGTCGTAGGGCGTCCTTCCCGCCGGGTAGATCGGACCCGGGCGGAAGGTGCCGTCGCCGTTGCCGATCAGGAGGGAGAGGTTGTTCGACACGCGGTTGGCGACGGCCAGGTCCGGCGTGCCGTCGCGGTTGGCGTCGAGGCTGTCGAGGTCGTAGGCGTCCCCGTCACCACCCGGCGACAGCCGGTCCCCCGCCGGAAAGCTCCTGGCCATGGCGAAGGTGCCGTCGCCTCGGCCGAGCAGGATCGAGACCGTGTCGTCCCGGCGGTTGACCACGGCCAGATCGGCGTGTCCGTCTCGGTCGAGGTCGCTGGTGACCACCGTCCGGGGCTGCTCGCCGACCGCGTGACGGACCGGGGGACCAAGGTTGCCGCGGCCGTCGCCCCTGAGCACGGAGACCCCGCGGGCGAAGACGTTGGAGAGGGCCACGTCGACCCTGCCGTCCTCGTCGAAGTCCCCGGTCACCGCCGTCCGCGGACCGTCGCCCCCCGGGAACGTGCGCGGCGGGGCGAACGTGCCGTTGCCCTCGCCAAGCAGGACGGTCACGTCGTCGGAGATGGTGTTCGGGCTGACGATGTCGAGCACCCCGTCGCCGTCGAGGTCGGCCGTCTCGACCGAGTACGGCAGGTCGCCGGTCCGGTAGGTCCGCTCTGGCCCGAGGTCGATCGGCGTGGCTGCGCTCGCGCCCGAGGCGAAGGCGAGGAGGGCGATGACGACGAGCAGGGCGAGACCCAGCATCGCCGCCAGCATGTCAGACCGCCCTGCCCCCCGATCCCGCTAGCCCGTCGGGTTGACGCCGAACATCAGGACCTTACGCTCCATGTCGAAGTACGCCTTGCTCTCCATGCGAAACAGGTCGTCGAGCACGTCCGTGTCATCGGCCGTGGGGCGCAGCACGTGCTCTTCCACCCCGTTGTCGAGGATGAGCTGCAGCGTGAAGGTGCCCTCGGCGCCCGGCGCCTCCTGCGTCCAGCTGAACTGGTAGTGGGTGACCTCCCGGACCTTGATCTGCTGCTCGGTGCTCCCGGGCTGCGGCTCGTGAGCCTCCATGGTTCCTCCTGGCATCGTTGGACCGTTGGGCGGTGTCCTTACCCCGCGCGCTGCATCGGTCCCACGGATTGGCACGCACGCGAGGGTCCAGGGAGGGCTAGGAGACCACGACCGCCCAGGGCTCGACCCGGTGGGCGCTGACCACGCCGGCGCTCACGTACGGGTCGCGCTCGACGAAGGCGGCGGCGGCCGCGGCGGAGCGAAAGACGATCGCCGCGCCGTGCGGCGGGTCGCCCAGGGCGCCCGCCATCACGCAGTCGCCCGCGTCGTGGCGCTCGCGCAGGAGGTCGAGGTGGCCCTCGCGGTGGGGCTCGCGCCGCTCCAGCACGTCGGGCGCGTAGTCGTAGAAGAGGACGGCCAGCTGCTCCATGGGCGGGCATTGTGCCTCACCACACCGCCACCAGCGCGGCGTACACGCTCACCTCGACCAGCTTGTTGACCGCGCCGAAGGTGTCGCCGGTCACCCCGCCCAGGGCGCGCGCCATGAGCGTCGCGCCGGCGGCGGTCACCGCCGCCGCGACGGCGAGGACGACCAGGCCCGCGCCCATCCCTGCGACCAGTAGCGTGACGGCGATCGCGAGCGCGCTCCCGGCGGCCAGGGCGCCCGGCCCCGCGCGCAGCAGCGTCGCCGCCGAGCCGTCGGCCGCGCGTGCGGGGCGCACGTGTGAGTGGGGGAGGGTCGACCAGCGGGCCAGGACGTGGGCGCACAGCGCGGCGCGCAGCACGTCCTCGCCGCTCAGCTCGGCCAGCAGCGTCCAGGACAGCAGCAGGACGAGCACGAGGGCCACCGCCCCGTACGCGCCGATGCGCGGGTCGCGCAGGATCTCCAGCCTGCGTGCACGGTCGACGTGGGCGCCCAGGCCGTCGGCCGCGTCGGCCAGCCCGTCCTCGTGCAGCGCGCCGGTGACCGCGATCGCGGCGGCCAGCGCGAGCACCGTGGCCGCGCCCGGGGCCAGCGCGAGGTCGGCCAGCAGCCGCGTTGCGCCCAGCACCGAGCCCACCAGCAGGCCCACCACCGGGAACCATCCCGCGGCCCGCGACAGGCGCGCCCGGTCCAGGGCGACGGATTTCCCGCCCACCGGCAGCCGGGTCAGGAACCCGACCGCCGTGCGCAGGTCGCCCAGCGGGCCGGCGGTCACCCGGGCGCGGGCGCCGGCGCGGCGCTCAGTGGAAGCGCCCCGGCTCCCACAGCGGCTCCTCGCCCGCGTTGGCCCCGCGGCCGAGGATGAACAGCAGGTCCGACAGGCGGTTGAGGTAGCGCACCACCTCGACGTTGGCGTCCTCCACTGCCAGCGCCCGGCGCTCGGCGCGCCGGCATACGGTCCGGCAGACATGCAGATGCGCCGCCGCCACCGTCCCGCCCGGCAGCAGGAAGGACTTCAGCGCCGGCAGGCCCTGGTTGACCTCGTCGCAGCGCTCCTCCAGCCACGTGACCTGCTCGCCCGAGACGCGCAGGCGCTCGCGGCCCTCCTCGCCGCCGGGAGGCACGGCCAGGTCGGCGCCCACGTCGAAGAGGTCGTTCTGCACCCGCACGAGCCAGTCGCGATAGCCCTCGGGCAGTGCGTCGATCGCCAGCAGCAGGCCGATCTGCGCGTTGAGCTCGTCGACGTCCCCGTAGGCCTCGATGCGCGGATGGCTCTTGGCCACCCGGCTCATGTCGCCCAGGTGGGTCTCGCCCTGGTCGCCCAGTTTGGTGTAGATGCGGGTGAGGTTCACGGTCACGCTCACGAGTCTGTCAAAGTGCGCTGCCCCGTTGACCGCCCGCGGCCTGCTCACGCTTGCGCTCCCCGCCGCCCTCGCGGCGGTCGCGCCCGGGTGTGGCGGGGGCGCTGCCAGCGCTGCTCCGCGCTTGACCACCGTGCTGGCCACGGAGTCCTTTGGGACCGAGGCGGTGCTGCGCCGGGAGGTCCGCCAGCCCGGGGAGGCCTCGGCGCTCGGCGTTCTCCAGGAGGCCGCGACGGTGGGCATCGCCGGGGGCGGAGGCGAGGTGGGGCAGATCGCCGAGGCGAGGGCCGGCCAGGGCCGAACGTGGAGGCTGTACGTCAACGGGGCGCTGGAGCGCCGCCCGCCCGCCCAGGTGCCGGTGCGCCCGGGCGACCACGTGTGGTTCGACCTGCATCCCCGCGACGCGCCGCCCAGCCGCGCGGTCACCGGAGCCTTCCCCGCCCCGTTCACCACGGGGCTGGGAGGCGAGCGCATCCCCACGCGCGTGGAGTGCGTCATGCCGGGCGACCAGCCCTGCGAGACCGTCACGCGCGCGCTCACCGCGCGCGGCGTGGCGGCGGGCAGCGGCGGCGTGGGCAACTCGGTGGCCAACGCGACGCTGCGCGTCCTGGTGGGCCCCTGGGAGCGCCTGCGCAACGCCGACGCGGCCTCCGAGGCGATCCGCGCGGGACCCCGGGCCTCCGGGGTCTACGCCACGTTCAGCGCCGACGCCCGCGCGCTGAGCCTCCTGACCCCCGGGGGAGAGGTCGGGCGCACCCTGCGCAACGGGACGGGTCTGGTCGCCGTCACCAGCGTGGGCGAGCGCGAGCCCACGTGGTTCGTCACGGGCACCGACGCCAGGGGGGTCGCCGCCGCCGCCGCGGCCTTTGGCTCCGGCGCGATCTCGGGCCGCTTTGCTGTCGCCGCCGCCGGCGGGGCACCGATCGCCCTGCCGCTGGCGACCGGGCGGCCCCCCGACACGGCGATGGAGTAGGTTGCCAGTCGTCCATGCGGGTCGGGGTCCCCAAGGAATCCGTGCCAGGGGAGCGCCGGGTGGCGCTCGTCCCGGACGTGGTGCGCAAGCTGGCGGCCAAGGACGTCGAGGTCGTCGTGGAGCCCGGCGCCGGTGAGCACGCGGCCCTGCTGGACGAGGCCTTCGAGGAGGCCGGCGCCACCGTGTCCGACGACGCGTGGACCGCCGACGTGGTGGCCAAGGTGGCCGCGCCCTCCGAGGAGGAGATCGCCAAGCTGGGCAGCGGCTCCGTGCTCGTCGGGTTCCTCGGGCCGCTCACCCAGCCGGCCACCATCCGCGCGCTGGCCGACGCCGGGGTGACGGCGCTGGCCATGGAGGCCATCCCGCGCATCAGCCGAGCGCAGGCCATGGACGCGCTGAGCTCCCAGGCCAACGTGGGCGGCTACAAGTCGATCCTGGTCGCCTCCGAGCACATGGGCCGCTTCTTTCCGATGCTCATGACCGCCGCGGGTACCATCCCTCCGGCCAAGGTGCTCGTGCTGGGCGCCGGGGTGGCGGGCCTGCAGGCCATCGCCACCGCCAAGCGCCTGGGCGCGCGGGTGACCGGCTACGACGTGCGCTCGGACGTCGCCGAGCAGGTCGAGTCGCTGGGGGCGGACTTCCTGGAGCTCGAGGCGGGCAAGGGCGCCGAGGGAGAGGGCGGGTATGCGCGCGAGCTGACCGACGAGGAGAAGGCCGCCCAGCAGGAGGAGCTGACCGAGGCCATCAAGGGCTTCGACTTGGTGGTGACCACCGCTCTGGTCCCCGGACGCCCGGCGCCCAAGCTCATCACCGCCGCCGCCGTGGAGGGCATGCCCCAGGGCAGCGTGATCGTCGACTTGGCCGGCGAGTCGGGGGGCAACTGCGAGCTGACCCAGCCGGGAGAGACGGTCGTCGAGCACGGCGTGACGATCGTCTCGCCGTTCAACCTGCCCTCGAGCATGCCCGAGCACGCCTCGTTGATGTACGCGCGCAACATCCAGGCCCTGCTGGACCTCATGACCGGGGAGGACGGCTCCCTGCACCTGGACTTCGACGACGACGTCATCGCGGGCGCGTGCGTGACCCGCGATGGGGAGATCGTGCACGACGGCGCCAAGCAGGCCGTGGAGGCGGCTGCCTGATGGATCTTCTGACCGAGCTTGCGATCGTGCTGATGGCCGGCTTCGTCGGCTTCTACGTCATCTCCAAGGTGCCCAACACCCTGCACACCCCGCTCATGTCGGGGACCAACGCCATCCACGGGATCGTCCTCCTCGGAGGACTGCTGGTCATCGGCCAGGCGTCCGGGGTCTTCAACGACGTGATCCTGACCGTCGCGATCGTCTTCGGGACCATCAACATCGTCGGCGGCTTCTTTGTCACCGACCGGATGCTCGAGATGTTCAAGGGCAAGAGTCCGTCCAAGCAGAGCAAGGAGGGCTAGATGGAGGGCTCCCAGACCCCGGACCTGGTCCGCATCGCCTACCTGGTGGCCCTGGCCCTGTTCATCGTCGGCATGGCGGGGTTGACTAGCCCGACCAGGGCGGTGCGGGGCAACCGCATCGCCGCCGCCGGGATGGCCGTCGCGGTGATCGCCACCCTGTTCGACCCCACCGTAGGCGACTACGTGCTCATCGCGGTGGGCATCGTCGTGGGCACGGCCATCGGGATCCCCGCGGCGCGCAAGGTGCGCATGACCGCGATGCCCCAGATGGTCGCCCTGTTCAACGGCGTGGGCGGAGGAGCGATCGCGCTGATCGCCTGGGCGGAGTTCCGCCGCTCGGGCGGTGATCTCACCATGCTGGAGTTCGGGGTCCCGCTGGTGTTCGCGGCGATCATCGGCTCGATCTCCTTCTGGGGATCCAACATCGCCTTTGCCAAGCTGCAGGACCTCATCCCGGGCAAGGCGACCAAGATTCCCGGGGGCGTGTTCATCAACATCGCCCTGCTGGCCGGCGCGGTGGCCTGCGGAGTTGCGCTGCTGGCGGGCGCGAGCAGCCAGCTGGTGTTCATCGGGCTGCTGGTGGCCGCCGCGATCCTTGGCACCCTGGCCGTGCTGCCCATCGGCGGCGCCGACATGCCGGTGGTCATCTCCACCCTCAACGCCTTCACCGGCCTGAGCGCGGCGGCCGCGGGGGTCGCGCTGGACAACGTCGCGCTGATCGTCGGCGGGATGATCGTCGGCGCGAGCGGCACCATCCTCACCAACCAGATGGCCAACGCCATGAACCGCTCGATCGGCAGCGTGCTGCTGGGTGGCTTCGGCGGCGAGAGCGGCGGGGCCGGCGGGGGCGTCCGGGAGACTGAGGGCACGGTGCGCTCCACCAGCGCGGCCGACGTGGCCATCCAGCTGGCCTACGCCAGCCAGGTGGTGGTGGTGCCCGGCTACGGCATGGCCGTGGCCCAGGCCCAGCACGCGGTGCGCGAGATGTCCAAGGAGCTCGAGGACCGCAACGTGGAGGTCAAGTTCGCCATCCACCCCGTCGCCGGGCGCATGCCCGGGCACATGAACGTGCTGCTGGCCGAGGCCGACGTGCCCTACGACCAGCTCAAGGAGATGGACGAGATCAACGGCGAGTTCCCGCGCACCGACGTCTCGCTGGTCATCGGCGCCAACGACGTCGTCAACCCCGACGCGCGCAACGTGTCCGACTCCCCGATCTACGGCATGCCGATCCTCGACGTCGACCAGTCGAATTCGATCGTCGTCATCAAGCGGTCGATGAGCAGTGGCTTCGCGGGCATCGAGAATCCCCTGTTCTTCGACGAGAAGACGCAGATGCTCTTCGGCGACGCCAAGGGCAGCGTCAGCGAGATCGTCGCCGAGCTGCAGAACCTCTAGGAGAAGGTGTCGCGAGGTAACACCGCCGACATTTTGACCGCCGGGCGTACCCCGCCCGACCGCGCGCCGGTGCAGGAGGCGCTGCGGTGAGCAGGCTGGCGCTGGAGGTCGGGGTGCTGCTGGCCGGATCGCTCTTCGGCTCGCTGTGTTTTGCCTTCCTGGGTCCCCCGCCGCGCCGCCGGGCCTCCTCCACCGCGGTGGCGACGGTGGGCGGACTGGGCGTGACCATCTGCCTGGGCGGCCTGGTGCTCGCCCACCTCAGCGCGCCGATCGCCGGGGTCTCGCTGGCGCTGGGCGTCTCGGCCCTGTGCGTCGCCGGCTGGCTGGGTCGCGGTGGCGGCGGTGGCGGCGGAGGCGGAGGCGGAGGCGGGGACGAGGGCCCCGGGCCGCCGCACAGCGGGCCGGGCCTGGATTGGGATGCCTTCGACCGCGCGCGGCGCGAATGGGAGCGTCCGGGCACCCCGGCCTGATCCACCGTCGGGCGGGCAGGCACGCTGTGGCCTGCCGCCCCCCAAAGCCGGTGCCTAGGAGCCTTTGCCGCCCTCGCGACCTGGGGGCCAGCCTCCGGCGGCCATCGACCACGGCGTCGTCGCCGGTGCCCGCCGCATCCGGCACCCCTACCGGATGGTGAATCGGCGATAGCCCGAGCGCGAGGACAGGTGCGGCGTTCGGCCCTTGTAGCGGGTCAGCGCCCGGTAGCGGCCGCGGCTGTGCAGGGTGACCGTCCGGCGATAGGCCCCCGGCGTCTTGGCAGAGACCAGCGCCACGCGGCGGTAGCGCCGACCGGCCCGCTTCTCGACGCTGATGTAGACGCGCCCAGAGACCACCTGCTCGGACTCTGCCGGGGTGAACCGGCCGCTCAGGGTCACCCGGCGCCCACGGACCCGGGGGCGCCCCAGGGTCGTCACCGTGGCGATAGGAGCCAGCTGGTCGGGCCGGACCTTCTCGACGGTCACGCTCCGCTCGGCGGTGTTGCCGGCGTTGTCGTAGGCGCGCAAGGTCAGGGTGTGCCTGCCCAGCGAGATCCTGTCGCGCGAGTTGTACCAAGGGTCGAGCCTGACGCTGTCGCCCTTGAAGTTGAGGATGTGCCGTCCGTCGACGAGTAGCTCGATGTGCTTCATGCCCGTCCCGCCCGGAGCATCGGCCGCCGACGCGCCGACCGACAGGCGGTCGGCGAAGCGCAGCCCGTCGGTCGGCCGTGCGACGTTCACGGACGGGGGCTCGTGGTCGACCACGCTCCCGCATGACCGGTTGGGGGCGACGTTCGCGCCGTTGCGCAGCGCCCTCATGGCTGCGTACGCGGGCTTGGCGGAGCCGTCGGTGCGCAGCAGGCCGAGCCCGGCGGCGTAGCCGGGGTGGTCGCGGATGTCCTGCAGGGAGAACCACATGGTGACCGCCAGGTAAGGGTCAGCGGCCATGCACTCGTAGGCCTGGGTGAGGAACTGCGCCTGCTGGGCCTCGCTCACGCCCGCGGGCTTGGTCCCAGCCCAGACGCCGTTCTGGCAGGAGTTCGGCGCGGTCGTGGTCGTGTTCCAGCCAAGCTCGGTCATCCAGATGGGCTTGTCGCCGTCGCCGTGGCGGGCCATGACCTGGTGGACCTCCCGGTAGCCGGTGAACGCGTAACGGCCGATGCGCCCGTCCGGCTCCCGGTAGTAGGAGTCTGGCGCGGCGATCAGGCAGGCGGTGTCCGTGTGCACCCCGACCGCGTCGAAGTTGCCCTTGGCGCCGTTGGCGTACAAGGCCTCCAGGAAGCCGAAGTTGTTGCCGACCATGCCGGCGGTGACGACCGTGGCGTTGGGGTTGCGCGCCTTGACGACCGGATAGGTGGCGCGCAGCAGGGCTGCGTAGGCCGCGGGCTGGGGGCCGCCCAGCCAGAACTCGCTCTCGTCGGCCTCGTTCCACACCTCCCAGGCGTTGACGCCCGGAGCCTGATCCATGAGGTAGGCGACGACCTCGGCGTACTTGTACGGGTCGGTGGGCGGGCCGATGCCCGAGGCGCTGCCCGACGCCCACTGCGGCGACCCGGTCACGACGGCCAGGACCTTCACGCCCCGGGCCCGGTAGGCGGCGGTGGTGGTGCGCAGCTCGTTGACGGGGCCGGCGTTGTAGACGTTGTCGGAGGGCTCGATGCCTCCCCAGTTGACGAACAGCCGCACCCAGCCGACGCCCAGCTCGGAGGCGTGCGCCGGCCCGTCGACGGTCTGCTTCAGCGACGGAACGATCCCCGTCTCGGTGGCGTGCGCGGGACCCACCAGCACCATGGACGTCAGAACGGCAAGCAGCAAGGCCAGCAGATGGACGCGCTGGGCGGGGGACTGGGAGATTGGGCGGTGGGCCTGCATGGTGGTCGCTGCATCGGCCAGAGTGCCCAGGGGCATGAGGCCCACGGGCCGCGCGACAACGCAGCGCAGGCCACGACCATAGGGAAAGCCACGTCGCACCCAAGCGCGGCCCTGCGTCCTGGGTTTTGTCGGGTGACCGTTAATGGTCGGTGGCCTCAGAAAGCGCAATCGCCCGGGTGGACACTTGTACGACCCGGATGAGAGCTTTTGCGGGGACGTCGCCGGGTAGCCGACAAAGCCACCATGTATCTAGGCACCTCTCTCTTCCTCATGGCCCTGGGCGCCATCCTGGCCTTTGCCGTCAACGCCACCGCCGAGGGCTTCGACATCAACACCGCGGGGTGGATCCTCATCATCGTCGGAGCCGTCGGGGTCCTCGTCTCGCTCCTTGTGCTCGGCCGGGACCGCGCCCCGGTCGAACGCGTCGCCGTCGAGCACGAGCGCGTCCCCGTCGAGCGCGAGCGCGTCCCCGCCGACCGCCCGCCGGTCTGATCGAGAGCGCCAGGCGGTCAGGACAGGTGGCGGGCGGGGAGCGCGTCGACCCGGTCGCGGTCCCTCAGCGTGCCGCCTCCAGGCACTCGACACCTTTCGACCCCACGGTGGCGGCGTGCTCGGTTCCCGGATCGACCTCCAGCCGGTCCCCGGGACGCAGCTCGAGGTCGCCGTCGGGGGTGTGGAAGACGATGCTGCCCGACACGCAGTAGAGGACCTTCTGGTAGGTGTGCGCGTGCCAGTCGTAGTGGTCCGCGGGCGCGTTTCCCCACCCGTGCGGGCGAAGACCCTCCTGCTCGAACGCGGCCTCGATTTGCTCCCGGCTGGGTGGAGCCCCCTCCGCCTTGTCCACGCGAGCGGCCATACTGCCCTCCTTCGGCTGACGATCACAGACGAGGTCTGAGTATCGCAGCGGCGCGATCGTGGAGGGGACCTGGCGAGGGGCGCAGGTCCCCGGGCGGCTGCGCGCCGGGCCGCGTCGCCTGCAGGACCACGGTGGCGAGCATGGCCAGTCCCCCTTCATGTCGAGCGTGCCGCGGCCCCAGATGTCGCCGTCGACGAGCGCCCCCCCGAAGGGGTCCTGTCGCCAGCTCGCCGCGGTCGCGGGAACCACGTCGGGGTGACCGTAGAGCAGCAGGGGAGGCGCCGCGCCGCGTCCGCGGACGCGCACGACGAGATTGGGGCGGTCGGCGGTGCGCGCGAGGAGGCGAGGCTCGAGGCCGGCGGCCCGCAGCTCGCCGTCCAGCAGCTCCACGCATGCGCGCTCTCGGCCGGGCGGGTTGGAGGAGTCGACGCGCACGAGCCGCTGCACCAGCTCGACGACCTGCCGGTGAGCGGCCACCACCTCCGATGGTCGATCGAGGGCCACGACGCGTCGGCGAGGCTACCGGGCAGCCTGCGAAGGGCACTTCCTCGCCGGCCTTCATCGCGCTAGCTTCCCGGGGTCCAGGAGCGCTGGACGTGAGCCCACCCGGATCTGCGAGAGGACGGACCGTCATGGCCGACGGGCGGAACGAGCCGCACGCGCTCAAGCGGCTGAAGGTCGTCTGCGCGCTGGCGTCCGTGGCCCTGGGCGCCTACTGGGCCGCGGCGGTCGTCGGGGTGCCCAGCGAGGTGCTCAACGCGGTCTTCACGACGATGGTGGCGGTCCTGGTCGTGCTGGCGTGGTGGGCGGTAGGGCGCGCTCCGCCCGAGCTGCGCCTTCCCGTCCTGCTCGCCTCCCTCGCCGTGACCTCGCAGGTGATCGCGACCGGCGTGTGGGACGTGGCCTTCCTCGCCAACGGGAGGAAGGTGCCCGAGCCGCCCGGCTACTGGACGCCCTTCGTGCACGTGGCAATCGCTCTGGGCGTCGCGGCGGCATGGGCTGCCGTCCGCGATGCCCTGCGGCTGCGCGAGGCCGCCCTGGACTACTCCATCGTGCTCGCGGCCGCCGGCTGCCTCGTCGTTGCGACGATCGGCCACCAACTCGCCCCCGGGTTGACCTGGGCGGAGGCCGACGCGACGCTGCGCGTGGTGGCGGGCATCCTCACGGTCACGTTGGTCGCGTCCGCCGCCCTCGGGCGCTGGAGAGCGCTGCCGCTGGCGATCGGGCTCTTCGCCGTGGCGCAGACCTTCAATGCCCTGGGCAATGTGATGGTCGGCTTCCTCACCGCCCAGGCCGCCTATACGGACAACCGCTGGCCCAGCGCGCTGTGGTTCACCAGCGCGATGATCGCGATCGTCGCCGCGGCCACCATCGTCCTGCGCGTGGAGCGCCCGATCTGGCTTTCCCGCGAGGCGCTGCCGGCCGTGAGCCCCCGGGCGCTCATGGCGGCGGCCGTCGGTGCCTGGACGGTCGCGGGCGCCGTGACCCTCCACGGGGCCCTGGCAGGCAAGCCCGCGGCTCTGTACGCCGGGATCGCCTCCTGTGTCTGGATCGGTCTCGCGGTCTCCCTGCGCACGCTCAGCGCCCTCGAGGAGTCGCGCGCCGCCTACCGACGCCTCGACGAGGCCCACGTCGAGCTCGAACGAGCGGCCGACGAGGCCGGCAGGCTGGCTGACGAGCGCGACGAGACGATCGCGGCGCTCGCTCGCCGCAACGTCGAGCACAGCGCCGTCCAGGCCATGCTCGGGTCGCTGTTCGAGCTGGCCGACGACCGCAGCGACGGCCAATTGCGCGCCCGCCTGCAGGAGACGGCGGACGAGCTCACCGGGTGGCTGCCCGGGCGCGACGAACCTCGCTAGGTCGGGGAACGGCGCAGGCGGGCCAGTGCCTCGGCCACCTGCTCGGGCGGAAGCTTGCTCGTGCCACCAAAGGCCGCGACCAGCGCCGTCAGCGTCATGACCTCGAGTACGCTCAGGTCCTCACCGCCGCAGCGGAGGGCTCGGACCCGGGGAGGTGAGGTGTTCAAGGCGGCGGCGGCGTCGCTCTCGCTCCATCCGAGCACGGCCATCGCCTGATCGAGCAGGGGAGCGTTCGTCCCGGGAGCTGGGGGCCGGGCCTCAGCCGCCGGACAGTCGGGAAGCACGGCTTGCTCGAGATCCGCGGTTGGGATCTCAAGGGTGCGAGCGAGGCGAAGGACATCGTGGATCGGCGGCTTGCTGACGCGACCGAGCTCCCAGCTCTCGATCGTGCTGGGGCTGAGCCCGGCAAGCTCCCCGGCGCGGGTCCGGGAGTACCCGCGCTGCCGGCGACGCTCC
>DASZCY010000022.1:0-12023 GCA_035942615.1 Solirubrobacteraceae bacterium
CCGAGCCGCGCTAACCGCCCCTCGCGCCGAACCGCGCCGGGCGCCGCCGGGCTTCGACCAAGGGCTGTTGGCAGGACGCCAACAGGTCGCTACGCTGCCCGCGCCCATGGCCGACTCTGCCGTCTCCGCGCCCCGCTGGAACCGCCTGGAGCACGACGAGCGCCGCGAGCAGATCCTGGCCTGCGCGCGCCGGCTGTTCAGCGAGCGCCACTTCGCCGCCGTGTCCACCGCGCAGATCGCCCGCGAGGCCGGCGTCACGCGGGGACTGGTCCACCACTACTTCGGCGCCAAGCGCGCGCTGTACCTCGAGGTCGTGCGCGAGCTGGTGCGTCTGCCCGCGCCCACCCCGCTGGAGACCACCGCAGGCCCGCTGGCCGCACGGGTCGACGCGGCCATCGACCGCTGGCTGACCATGGTCGAGCGCAACCGCGAGACGTGGCTGGCCGCCCTGGGCGCCGAGGGGTTCGGGCGCGACGCCGACGTGGAGGCCATCCTCGAGCAGGCGCGCGAGGTGGTCGCCGAGCGCCTCGTGGCGGGCGTCGGCCTGGAGACCGACGGCGAGGCCGGCGAGCCGGTGCGCGCGGCGGTGCATGCCTTCTCGGGGATGGCCGAGGCGGCCAGCCGCGAGTGGCTCGAGCACAGCCGCCTGTCGCGCGGCCAGGCCCACACCCTCCTGACCCAGACCCTCGTGGCCCTCGTCCACGACATCATCCCCCGACTGAGAGAAGACACCGCATGAGCAACCGCACGTTCGTCATCGGCGTGGGCATGACCAAGTTCGAGAAGCCCGGCTCCCGCGACTGGGACTACCCCGACATGGCCAGGGAGGCCGGCGAGCGCGCGCTGGCCGACGCGGGCATCGCCTACGACCTCGTCGAGCAGGCCTTCGTGGGCTACTGCTACGGCGAGTCGACCTCCGGCCAGCGCGCGGTGTATCAGCTGGGGCTGAGCGGCATCCCCGTGGTCAACGTCAACAACAACTGCTCCACCGGCTCCAGCGCGCTGTACATGGCCCGCCAGGCCGTCAAGGGCGGGCTGGCCGGGTGCGCCCTGGCGCTGGGCTTCGAGAAGATGGAGAAGGGCTCGCTGGGGATCAAGTACACCGACCGCACGAACCCCATGGACAAGCACGCCGAGGCGATGTTCCGCGTGCGCGAGCCCGAGGCCTCGCCGCCCGCCCCGCAGATGTTCGGCAATGCCGGGCGCGAGCACATGGAGCGCTACGGCTCCACGCCCGACCACTACGCGTGGATCGGCTGGAAGAACCACCGCCACTCGGTCAACAACCCCTACGCGCAGTTCCAGACCGAGTACTCCCTGGAGGAGATCAAGACCGCGAAGATGATCCACGAGCCGCTGACCAAGCTGCAGTGCTCGCCCACCAGCGACGGCTCGGGCTGCGCGATCGTGGCCTCCGAGCGCTTCGTCGACGAGTACGACCTGTGGGACCGCGCCGTGGAGATCGCCGGCCAGTCCATGGTCACCGACATGGCCTCCACGTTCGAGGAGGGCTCCTCGATCAAGGTGGTGGGCTACGACCTGTCCAAGGAGGCCGCCCGGCGCGCGCTGGAGGAGGCCCAGGCCGACATCGGCGACGTCGACGTGGTCGAGCTGCACGACTGCTTCTCGGCCAACGAGCTGATCACCTACGAGGCTCTGGGCCTGGCCGAGGAGGGCGAGGGCCACCGGCTGGTGGAGCGCGAGGCCACCACCTACGGCGGCGACGGCCCGGTGGTCAACCCCTCCGGCGGGCTGATCTCCAAGGGCCACCCCCTGGGGGCCACCGGCCTCGCGCAGTGCTCGGAGCTGACCTGGCAGCTGCGCGGCCAGGCCGACGCGCGTCAGGTGCAGGGTGCCAAGCTCGCTCTGCAGCACAACATCGGCCTGGGCGGCGCGGCCGTGGTGTCGGTCCTCAAGCCGGCGGTGGCCTGATGGGCGTCACCCTGACCGACGAGCAGCGCGACTTCGTCGCGGCCATCCGCGACTTCTGCGCGCGGGAGGTCGGCACCCGCGAGCAGCGCGACCGCCTCACCGACCACGGCAAGCACGCCCACAGCCAGGAGGTCTATCGCCGCATGGCCGAGCTGGGCTGGCTGGGCGCGGCGCTGCCCGAGGAGTACGGGGGCGCCGGCGGGGGCATGGTCGACGCCTGCCTGTTCTTGGAGGAGACCGCCCGGGGCATGGCGCCCATCGGGGGCTTTGGCACCACGCTGATCGTGGCCGGCGCCTACGAGCGCTTTGGCACCGACGAGCAGAAGCGGGCGATGCTGGGCGGCATCGCCGGCGGGGCGGTGGAGGCCATCGCCATGTCGGAGCCCGGGGCGGGCTCCGACGTGGGGGCGCTGACCTGCAAGGCCACCCGCCGGGACGGCGGCTTCGTGGTCGAGGGCCAGAAGACGTGGTGCTCCAACGCCCACCTCTCCGACCACGTCCTGCTGGTCGCTCGCACCAGCTCGGAGGGATCCAAGCACGAGGGCATGACCATGCTCGAGGTGCCCACCGACGCCGAGGGACTGGAGATCCGCCCCATCCCCACCATGGGCGGGGAGGAGACCAACGACCTGTTCTTCACCGATTGCTTCGTGCCCGAGGAGCAGGTGCTCGGCCGGGTCGACCAGGGCTGGATCCAGCTCATGGCCGGCCTCAACGTCGAGCGGCTGATCCTCGGCGCGATCATGCTCGGCGTCGGCCAGCGGGCCTTCGACGACGCGCTCGCCTACGTCAAGGAGCGTGAGCAGTTCGGCCGCCCGGTGGGCTCCTTTCAGGCGCTCAGCCATCGCATCGCCGACCTGTCCACCGAGCTTGCGGCCACGCGCCTGCTCGTCTACGACGTGGCCGCCACGGTCGACGCGGACCCCTCGCGGATGCTCCCGCGGGAGGCCTCCATGGCCAAGCTCAAGGCCACCGAGGTTGCCAAGCGGGTGGCGCTGGAGGGGATGCAGATGATGGGCGGGTACGGCTATGCCACCGAGTACGACATGGAGGCCCACGTGCGCACCACGCTGGTGTCCACCATCTACGGCGGCACAAGCGAGATCCAGCGCGAGATCATCGCCAAGACCTACGGGCTGTAGCGCACGCGAACGCGCGGGCCGCTGTAGCCGCGCGCCTGGTGAGCGCACGCGTTGGTGCGCGCGCCATCCAGCGTGGCCCTGGCCCCGGCAGCGCGGCTCAGGGCCGGCGCACGCCAAGCGTGTAGCCCGCCCCCAGCTCCTGGGCGTTGGTGGGCACGAACACGCAGACGTAGAACGTCCGCGCCTCGCGTACACGGTTGGTGAAGCGGACCACGTCCCTGCGCCCCGCCTTGCGCACCGACCGCCCGACCAGCCCGCGCCCGGAGTACACGGTGCGCGCCGAGCGGCTGAACACCTCGAGGTCGACGTCGGCCCCGCTGCCCTGCGGAGCGATGGCCACGCGGGCACTGCGCCGGGCGGGCACGCGGACGCGGTACACGTCGACGGGGTCCTTGGTCAGGTCAGCCCGGGCGCGCACCACCGCGGCCCGCCGACCGCCGCGCCAGATGTGGTCGCGGGCGCGCCCCAGGCGCCGGCCGTCGACCCACTCGATGTCGTCGTTGACCTCCATCGGGTCAGCGCGGGGGGTGGAGGCGGCCAGTGCACCGGGCAGGTCGACCAGGCCGAAGCCGGTGAACGGGTCATAGCCGCTGGGGCCGATGTCGTCGGCCGACTCGCGCAGCACGTCGGCGATCTGCCCCGCGTCCAGCGCGGGGCGTCGCTGGGCCACCCACGCGGCCACACCGGCCACGATCGGGGCGGAGAAGCTCGTGCCCTCCACCAACCCGTGACCGCCACCGGGCAGGGCGGCGGTCACGCCCTCGCCCGGTGCGCCGACGTCGACCGCCTCGTTGGCCGTCGAGAAGGCGCTGCCGTTGCCCATCACGTCGGTGGAGGCCACGGAGAGCACGTGCGGGTAGGAGGCCGGAAAGGAGACGCTCTCGCCCCCCTCGCCCTCGTTGCCCGCAGCGGCCACGAGCACCACGCCGGCGGTGCGCGCGCGGTTGATCGCCAGCTCCATGGCGAAGCACGTCCCGGGGCTGCCGAAGCTCATGTTGACCACCGCGACACCGGCCTGCACGGCGGTCCCCAGGCCGGAGACGGCCTGCGAGCAGGTGATGCCCTGTGACCCGCCGGTGGGGACGACCAGCGTGCGCGCACCGGGCCACACGCCGGCCATGCCGCTGCCCTGGCGCCGAGCCGAGACCATGGAGGCCACCGCTGTGCCGTGCTCGTCGAAGGGCGGGGCCGCGCGGCTCTGGGTCACGCCGGCCAGGTCGGGATGGCCCAGGTCGGCGGGCGAGTCGAGCACGGCGACCAGCGGGCTGCCGGCGCGCACGGTCGGTTCGCGCAAACCCGGAGGCACCACGGTGGCGCGCCAGTTGGTGAAGCCGTCCTCGGCGTCGAGGCGGCGCAGCGGGCGGTCGGGCTCGGAGAAGCGCAGCAGTCCCTCGGCGCGCAGGGCGCCGGCCAGCGTGCGTGCTCCGACGGTGGGCACGGCGTGGATGCCCGGCGCCACCTGCCGCGCGCCATGGCGGCGCGCGATGGTCCGCGCCTCGGTGCTCGGGGCCGCACCCACCAGCCAGCCCGGGACCGCGGCCCGCGCCGCGCGGGCACCCTGGGGGGGCAGCAGCAGCGGCGCATCGGCGGCCGGGCGCTGGGCGGCGGGCACGGCGCCGGCCGTGGCCGGGACGCCGAGCGCCAGCAGGACGAAGGCGAGGAGGAGAAGCGGTCGTCCCTGACGCATGCACGAGCAGGGTAGCGCCCGCGTTGGGTCGGACACCGAGATCAGGTAGAACCGGGGTCTTGCCAGCCACCCAACCACCGGAGGCGCCATGCCCACCTACGTCATGCTGTCCACGCTGAGCTCCGACGGCGTGCAGACCATCCGCAACAATCCCGCGCGCATCCGCGAGGTCAACGCCGAGATCGAGCAGCTCGGCGCCACCGTGAAAGCCCAGTGGGCCACGCTGGGGCGCTTTGACTTCGTCAACGTGGTCGAGGCGCCCGACGATGCGACGATGTCGCGCGTCTCGCTCGAGCTGGGCTCGCGCGGCACCGCCAAGTACGAGACGCTCGCCGCCATCCCAGTCGACGAGTTCATCGCCCAGCTGTAGTGAGGATCCTGGTCGTCGGCTCGGGCGGGCGCGAGCACGCGCTCGTGCGCGCGCTGGCGCGCTCCCCTCGGGAGCCCGAGCTGCTGTGCGCGCCGGGCAACGCGGGCATCGCCCGCGACGCCCGCCTGCTCGCGGTGGACGCTGGCGACGTGGACGGGCTCGTGCGCGCGGCGAGGAAGGAGGCGGTCGACCTGGTGGTCGTGGGTCCCGAGCTGCCGCTGGTCGCCGGCCTGGTCGACGCGCTCGAGGAGGCGGGCGTGGCCGCCTTCGGCCCGCGCGCGGCGCCCGCGCGCCTGGAGGGCTCCAAGGCCCACGCCAAGGAGGTCATGGCCGCGGCGGGCGTGCCCACCCCCGCGCACACGACGGTGGCGAGCGTCGAGGAGGGCATGGCGGCCATCGGGCGCCTCCCCGTGGTGCTCAAGGCCGACGGCCTGGCCGCTGGCAAGGGCGTGGTCATCGCCGACAACGAGGAGGCCGCGCGGGCGGCGCTGCCCGCGCTGCTGGTGGACCATGCGCGCGTCGTGGTCGAGGAGTACCTCGAGGGCGAGGAGGTGTCGCTGCTGGCCCTCTGCGACGGCGAGCGTGCGCTGCCCATGGCCCCCGCCCAGGACTACAAGCGCATCTTCGACGGCGACCGCGGTCCCAACACGGGGGGAATGGGCTCCTACTCGCCGGTCCCCGGCATCGACGCCGACCAGGCTCAGCGCCTGTGCGCGCAGGTCCACCAGCCCGTGGTCGACCACCTGCGCGCGGCCGGCACGCCCTTCCACGGCGTGCTCTACGCCGGGCTCATGCTCACCGCCGAGGGCACGCGCACGCTGGAGTTCAACGTGCGCTTCGGTGACCCCGAGGCCCAGGCGGTGCTCCCCCGGCTGACCAGCGACCTGGCCGACCTGTGTCTGCGCGCCACGCGACCGGGAGGGCTGGCCGGCGCGACGCTGGCCTTCCGCGAGGACACCGCGGTGACGCTGGTGCTGGCCGGCGCCGGCTATCCCGCCTCCTCCTCCTCGGGCGCGGCCATCCGCGGGCTGGCCGATGTCCCGTCCGGCGTCGAGCTGACCCACGCCGGCACCGCGCAGCGCGACGGCGAGGTGGTCACCGCGGGCGGCCGCGTGCTCAACGTCACGGCCCTGGGCCCCCGTCCGTCGGCCGCACGCACCGCCGCCTACGATGCGGCCGACCGCATCCACTTCGAGGGCGTGCAGCTGCGCCGAGACATCGCGCTGCGCGCCGAGGAAAGGGCCGGATGACCGAACGCGAGGCGATCGCGCAGACCGAGGAGGAGCTCGAGCAGCTCGAGCAGCTCGAGGGCGACGCCCCGCGGGTGGGCATCATCATGGGCTCCAAGAGCGACCTGGAGCTCATGGAGAAGGCCGGCGAGGTGCTCGACGAGAAGGGCATCCGCCACGAGATCCGCGTGATGTCGGCCCACCGCGAGCCCGACCTGGTCGCCGACTACTGCCGCAACGCCCATATGCGAGGGCTGCGGGTGATCATCGCGGGCGCGGGGCTGTCCGCGGCGCTGCCCGGCGTGGCCGCCGCGCACACCGACCTGCCGGTGATCGGCGTGCCCCTGACCAGCAGCCTGAGCGCGGCGGGCGGCCTGGACGCGATCCTCTCCGTGGCGCAGATGCCCCCCGGCGTGCCGGTGGCCTGCGTGGGGCTCGACAACCCCAAGAACGCCGGGCACCTGGCCGCCCGCATCCTCGGGGCGTGATCGCCCGCTACACCCGCGCCCCGCTGGGCGCGATCTGGACCGACGGTGCGCGCATGGAGGCCTGGCGGCGCGTCGAGGTCGCCGCCTGCGAGGAGATGGCCGGGCCCACCGCCGCGGAGCTGGAGGCCATCCGGGCCGCGACCTTCACCGTCGAGGCAGTCGACGAGCGCGAGCGGGCCACCGATCACGACGTCGCCGCCTTCGTCGACGTGCTCAGCGCCTCGGCGGGCGAGGCCGGGCGCTGGATCCACTTCGGGCTGACCTCCTCCGACGTGCTGGACACCGCGCTGGCCATGCAGCTGCAGGCCGCCGGGCGCGAGATCGTCCCCGCTGCGCGGGAGCTGGCGCGCGCGCTGGGCGACCGCGCGCGCGAGCACGTGGACACGGTGTGCGTGGGGCGCACCCACGGCGTGCACGCCGAGCCCACCACCTTCGGGGTCAAGCTCGCCGGCTTCGCCATGGAGGCGGCGCGCAACGCCCAGCGCCTGGAGCGCGCCTTTGCCCAGGCCGCGGTGGGCGCGGTCAGCGGCGCGGTGGGCACCTACGCGGCCACCGACCCCGGCTTCGAGGAGCGCGTGCTGGCCCGCCTGGAGCTGGGGCGCGAGCCGGTCTCCACCCAGGTGGTGGCCCGCGACCGCCACGCCGAGCTGTTGCAGGCCATCGCGCTGGCCGGCGCGGGGCTCGAGCGCCTGGCCACCGAGATCCGCCACCTGCAGCGCACGGAGGTGCGTGAGGCCGAGGAGCCGTTTCGCTCCGGCATGCAGAAGGGCTCGAGCGCGATGCCCCACAAGCGCAACCCGATCGTCTCCGAGCGCATCGCCGGGCTGGCCCGCGTGCTGCGCGGCAACGCCAGCGCGGCGGTCGAGGACGTGGCGCTGTGGCACGAGCGCGACATCTCGCACTCGGGCGCCGAGCGGGTGATCCTGCCCGACTCGACGATCCTGCTCGACTACCTCCAGCACCGGGCGCTGGGCCTCGTGCGCGGGCTGGTGGTGCATCCGCATCGCATGCGCGAGAACCTCGAGCTCACCCATGGCGCGCTGTTCAGCCAGCGGGTGCTGCTGGCGCTGATCGAGCAGGGCCGCTCGCGCGAGGAGGCCTATCGCATCGCCCAGGAGCACGCCCAGCGCGCCTGGGACCAGCGCACGGCGCTGCGCGACCTGCTGGCCCGCGCCGACCTGGGCCTCGACCTCGACGCGATCTTCGACCTGGGCCACTTCACCCGCCACGCCTGGACCATCGTCGACCGCCTGGGCGCGGCGGGGCTGTGACGGCGGGCCTCGGGCGAAGGCGAGCCGCCCGGAGCGTCGTCTAGCATCGGGCGCGTGCCCTCCGCCCTTGACCTCCCCCTGCTGGCCAGCGGCAAGGTCCGCGAGATGTACGACCTGGGCGACCGGATCCTCATGGTCGCCTCGGACCGGATCTCGACCTACGACGCCGTGCACCCCACGCCGATCCCCGGCAAGGGCGAGGTGCTCACCGGGCTGTCGGTCTTCTGGTTCGCACGCACGGGCCACATCGTGCCCAACCACTTCGACTCGGCCACCGAGGGGGTGCCTGAGGAGGTCCGCGGGCGCGCGCTGGCCGTGCGCAAGCTCGACATGCTGCCCGTGGAATGCGTGGTGCGCGGCTACATCACGGGCTCGGGGTGGAAGGACTACCAGGCCACCGGGACTGTCTCGGGTGTCGAGCTGCCGCCGGGCCTGCGCGAGTCCGAGCGCCTGCCACGGCCGATCTTCACGCCCACCACCAAGGCCGAAAAGGGCCACGACGAGGCGATCTCCTTCGAGCAGGCCTGCGAGGTGGTCGGCGACGCCGACCTCATGACGCGGGTGCGCGACGCCTCGCTGGAGCTGTACGCCTTCGCGGCCGAGCACGCGGGTGGGCGCGGGGTGCTGCTGGCCGACACCAAGTTCGAGTTCGGGCTCGACGCGCGCGGGGTGCTCACCGTCGGCGACGAGGTGCTCACGCCCGACTCCTCGCGCTTCTGGCCCGCCGAGGGCTACGAGCCCGGCCGCGGCCAGCCGAGCTTCGACAAGCAGTACGTGCGCGACTGGGCCTCGGGCTCGGGGTGGGACAGGCGCCCGCCCGCGCCCGAGCTGCCCGGCGAGGTGGTCGCCGGCACCCGCGCGCGCTACGCCGAGGCCTACGAGCTGATCACCGGCGAGCCCCTGGCCGCCTGGCGGGAGCGGGTCGGCGCGCGGCGCAGCGCATGAGGGCCCGCGTGCTCATCCGTCCCAAGGCGGGCATCCTCGACCCTCAAGGCGTGGCCGTGGAGCGCGCGCTGCCGGCGCTGGGCTTCTCGGGCGTGGCCAATGTGCACGTGGGCCGGCTGGTCGAGCTCGACGTGGACGACCCCTCCCAGCTCGAGGCCATGTGCGAGAAGCTGCTGGCCAACCCGCTCATCGAGGACTACGAAATCCTCGCTGCCGCGCCGCGATGAGGTTCGGGGTCGTCCGCTTTCCCGGCTCGTGCGACGAGGTCGACGCACTGGGTGCGTGCCAGCGGGTCGGCGAGGCCGAGATCCTGTGGCACGCCGAGCCGTCCCTGAACGGCGTGGACGCGGTGGTGATCCCCGGGGGCTTCTCCTACGGCGACTACCTGCGGGTGGGCGCCATCGCGCGATTCTCGCCGGTGATGGCCTCGGTGAGCGCCTTCGCTCGCGAGGGCGGCCCCGTGCTGGGCATCTGCAACGGCTTCCAGGTCCTGTGCGAGGCCGGCCTCCTGCCCGGTGCGCTGCTGCCCAACGTGGGCCGGCGCTTTCTGTGCCGCCAGCTCGAGGTCGAGGTGGTCGACACCGACACCCCGTTCACGCGTGCGTGCGCGCCCGGGGCGCGCCTGTCGATCCCCGCCAAGCACCAGGCGGGGCGCTACTACGCCCCCGCCGAGGTGCGTGTCGCCTTTCGCTACGCCCACGACGGCAACCCCAACGGCTCGTCCAACGACATCGCCGGAGTGGCCAGCGAGACCGGCAACGTGGTCGGCCTCATGCCCCACCCCGAGCACGCCGTCGACGAGCTCACCGGGTCGACCGACGGGCTGGCGCTGTTCAGGTCGGCGCTCACCGTCGCTGCCCGTGCCTGACGCGGCGGCCCTTCCCACCGTCGACGACGCGGTCGCGCTGGGTCTCACCCGCGACGAGTACGCCCTCGTCGTCCAGAAGCTGGGTCGCGAGCCCAACGAGGTGGAGCTCGCGGTCTTCTCGCTGATGTGGAGCGAGCACTGCTCCTACAAGCACTCCCGGGCGCTGCTGCGCACGTTGCCCACCGAGGGCGAGCGGGTGGTCATGGGGCCGGGCGAGAACGCCGGGGCGGTCGACGTGGGCGACGGCTGGGCGGTGGCGTTCAAGGTCGAGTCCCACAATCATCCTTCGGCGGTGGAGCCCTTCCAGGGCGCGGCCACCGGCGTGGGGGGCATCCTGCGCGACGTCTTCGCGATCGGCGCGCGACCCATCGCGGTGCTCGACTCGCTGCGCTTCGGCGAGCCCTCGAGCGCGCGCTCGCGCTACCTACTCGAGCGCGCGGTGGCGGGCATCGGCCACTACGGCAACTCGATCGGGGTCCCCACCGTGGGCGGCGAGGTGTTCTTCGAGGGCCCCTACGAGCAGAACTGCCTGGTCAACGCGATGGCCCTGGGTCTCGCGCGGCGTGAGGACATGGTGCGCAGCGCGGCCACCGGGGAGGGCAACGTGGTGGTGCTGTTCGGCGCCTCCACGGGGCGCGACGGGATCGGCGGCGCGTCGGTGCTGGCCTCCGCCGAGCTGGGCGGGGCCGATGAGGACAAGCGGCCGTCGGTGCAGGTGGGAGACCCGTTCGCCGAAAAGAAGCTGCTGGAGTGCTCGCTGGAGCTGCTCGATCGTGGGCTGCTGGTCTCCCTGCAGGACCTGGGCGCCGCGGGCCTGACCTCCTCGGCGGCGGAGATGGCCTCCAAGGGCGGGGTGGGGGTCGACCTCGACGTTGCCCGCGTGCCCCTGCGCGAGGAGGGGATGGCCCCCTTCGAGGTCATGATCAGCGAGTCCCAGGAGCGGATGCTCGGCGTGGTCGAGCCCGCACACGTCGAGGAGGTCCTCGCGGTGTGCGCCAACTGGGAGGTGCTGGGCGCCGCCATCGGCGCGGTCACCGACGCGGGTCACCTGCGCGTGCTCGACGGCGAGCGCGTGGTGGGCGACATGCCGGTGGTCGCGCTGGTGGAAGGGTGCCCGCTGTACGAGCTGGAGCCCCAGCGCCCCTCGGGGCCGCTGTACCGCGCGCCGGCGGCCTCGCTGAGGGGCGGCGCCTCCGTGCGCGAGACGCTGCTCGCGCTGCTGAGCTCCGCCAATGTCGCCTCGCGCCTGCCTCTGTACGAGCAGTACGACTGGCTCGTGCAGTCGCGCACCGTGCGCCGCCCCGGGCAGGCCGACGCCGCCGTGCTTGCGATGCCCGGTGGCGGGGCCATCGCGGTGGCCATCGACGGCTCGGGCCGGCGCGTGGCCGCCGACCCCTACACCGGCACGGTCGAGGCGGTGCTGGAGTGCGCGGCCAACCTGGCCTGCGTGGGCGCCCAGCCCCTGGGGCTGACCAACTGCCTGAACTTCGCCAATCCCGAGAAGCCCCACGTGGCCTGGCAGCTCACCGAGAGCGTGCGCGGGCTGGGCGATGCCTGCCGGGCGCTGGGCGTCCCCGTCGTCGGCGGCAACGTGTCGCTGTACAACGAGGGCGCCGAGGGGCCGATCTACCCCACGCCCGTGGTGGGCATGGTCGGCGAGCTGCCCGACCCGGCGCGGGCGGGGCGCAGCGGCTTCGCCCAGGAAGGAGACGTGGTCGCGCTGGCCGGACCCTTCGCGCCGGTCCTCCAGGCCGGCGAGCTGGCCAAGCTGCGCGGCGACGCGCTGCCGCTCGTGCTCCCCGAGGTCGAGGTGCAGGCCGCCCGGACGGCCCAGGCGGCCGTGCGCGACGCGGTGCGCGCGTGCGACCTGCGAAGCGCCCACGACATCGCCGAGGGCGGCCTGCTGGTGGCGGTGGCCGAGAGCTGCCTGGCCGGCGCGATCGGTGCGCGGCTGGCCGGCCGCCCGCTGGCCGCGCTGGCCACCGCCCTCACGCCGCGGGGGCGCGCGGGCCGTGCCGCCGCCCGCGCCCAGGAGGGGATGCCCGAACCCCTCGCCGCTGCGCTGTTCGGCGAGGCGCCGGGCACGGGCTT
>DASZCY010000023.1:0-4648 GCA_035942615.1 Solirubrobacteraceae bacterium
CGTGCGCTCGGTCGGGGTCGATGCGCGCAGCGTCCGCGAGCAGCGATCGCCCTGCTCCCGAGCAGGCAGAGACCCAGCCGCTTGCGACATCTAGAAAAGCCCGGGCAGCCCGCTGCCCGCCCGGGCCGCCCACTCCAGCAGCGGCTGGGGCACGATGCCGGCGGCCAGCGTGGCGGCGCCGAAGACGACCGCGAGCACCACCAGCTCCGGGTCGCGGCGGGCGGTGTCGACCCGGCCCTCGTCGAGCTCGGGCGATCCGCCGGCCAGGGCAGGGCGCCCGCCCGGCGGGGGGGCGCCGACGGGGGTGGGGGTCACCGCGGACCCGGGCTCCACCGCGGGCGCATCGCGCATCCACATCACCGAGATCACCTTGAGGTAGTAGGCCAGCGAGATCATCGAGCCGATCACGATGGCCACGCCGACGAAGATCCAGCCGCCCTGCGCAGTGGCCTCGATGAGCTTGAACTTGCCGATGAAGCCCGCGGTCATGGGAAAGCCGGCCAGCGCGAGCATGGCGATGGTCATGGGCCAGGCCAGCAGCGGGCGCGAGGCGCCCAGCCCGGCCAGCGCCTCCATGGAGTCTCCCAGCGGGGTCTGGCGCTCCCGGGCCACCACCACGGCGAAGGCGGCGAGGCTCATCACCAGGTAGACGGCCAGGTAGAAGACGACCGCCTGCACCCCCAACGACGTGCCGACCACCACGCCGCCCAGCATGTAGCCGGCCTGGGCGACCGAGGACCAGGCCAGCAGGCGCTTGAGCGAGCTCTGGCCCAGCGCGCCCACGTTGCCCACGACGATCGAGATGACGGCCAGCACGGCCACGGGCAGCGCCCAGTCGTCGGCGGCGGGCAGGAGGGCCACGTCGAGGAAGCGCACGGTCACGCCCAGCGCGGCCGCCTTGGTGGCGGTGGCCATGAACGCGGTAACCGGCGTGGGTGCTCCCTCGTAGACGTCGGGGGTCCACTGGTGGAAGGGGGCCACCGACGCCTTGAAGGCAAAGCCCGCGAGGGCCAGCGCCAGCCCGGCAAGCAGGAGCACGTCGTCGTTCATGGCGTTGCCGGTCAGCGCCCGGGCGACGGCGGCGAAGTCGGTGCTGCCGGTGGCGCCGTAGACCAGCGCGAGCCCGTAGACCAGCGTGGCCGAGCCCACCGACCCGACCACGAGGTACTTCAGCCCCGACTCCAGCGAGCCCTTGCGCCGCAGCTCGATCGCACACAGGACGTAGAGCGGGATGGAAAGCAGCTCGAACCCCAGGAACAGCGTGATGAAGTTCTGGGCGGCCGCCAGCACGACCATGCCGCCGATCGAGGTCAACACCAGCGCGTAGAACTCACCCTCGGGCGACTCCACCCGGTCGAAGCCCCGCCAGGCCAGCACCACCGTGGCGATCCCCGCCGCCACGAAGAGCACCGAAAGCGTCAGGGTCAGCCCGTCCAGGCGCAACGCGCCGGCCAGCAGATCCTGCTCGTTGTCCCACTGCCAGACCAGGCAGGCCAGGGCGACCAGCAGGGTGAGCAGGGCAAGGCCGGGCACCACGCGCTCACGCACCGCCCGGCCCGGGAACAGCCCTCCCATCAGGACCACGACCGCGCCGCCGAACAGCGCGAGAAGCGGCGAGATGCCCGCCCACTCCACCGGCGGGGAGGGCGCCTGGGCGAAGATCACGGGCCCACCCCCGGCGGCACCTGCGGGGGCACTGCGCCGGGTGGCACCTGCGGGGGCACCGCGCCGGGTGGCACCTGCTGGGGCACCGCGCCGGGCGGCACCTGCTGGGGCACCGCACCGGGCGGCAGGAGGGGCAGCTCGGGGGTCGGTGGCGGGGCGATGACGGCGCGTGCGGGCGCCACCGCGGCGAGCACCGCGGGCTCGCCCCGGCGCAGGGCGAACTGCGGGTACACGGCGAGGAAGAGGAGCACCGCGACCAGCGGGACCAGCACGAGGCCGTCGCGCCGGCTCATCTCCCGCGAGCTCGCCTCGGGCGCGACGCGCTCGTGCATCATGCGGATGAACGCCCGCAGCATGTAGACGGCGGCCAGCACCACGCCGGAGGCGGCGACGATCGCGAAGACGATCTTGTCCTGGAAGACACCCAGCAGGATGAGGAACTCGGCCACGAAGTTGGGGGAACCGGGCATGGCCAGGGTGGCCAGCGCGATGATCAGAAACAGCGCGCCCAGCACGGGGGCGCGGAAGGCCAGGCCGCCCATGTCGCGCAGATCATCCGAGCCGCCGGCCCGGGCGGCCAGCAGCGCGACCACGAAGAAGGCGGGGGCCACCACCAGCCCATGGTTGAAGGCCTGGAACAGCGCACCCTGGGCGCCCTGTCCGTTCAGCGCGAAGATGCCCAGCGTGATGAAGCCCAGCTGGGCCAGCGAGGAGTAGCCGAGGATCAGACGTATCCGCGTCGTCGTGAAGGCCATCACCGAGCCGTAGAGGATCGAGGCGAGGGCCACCACCAGCACCAGCTCCTGGAAGCGAACGCTGGCCTCGGGGAACAGCGGCAGGACGATGCGCAGAAAGCCGTAGGCAGCGACCTTGCTGAGCACGCCGCTGAACAGGGCCAGCACCGGCAGCGGCATGTTCTGGTAGGCGTCGGGCATCCACCCGTGCAGCGGGAAGGCGGGCATCTTGACCAGGAAGGCCGCCGCAAAGAACAGGAAGATCCATGCCTGCGCGCCCTCGCTGACGCCCAGCCGGGCCAGCGCGACGAGATCGAAGGTCAACGGCGTGTCGCCCTGCGCGCTGGCCAGCACGCCGGTGGCCACCGCGGCGGACAGCATGAGCAGCGACCCCACCAGTGTGTAGATGACCATCTTGGTGGTGGCCGCCACGCGCTGGGGGCCGCCCCAGATGCCGGGCAGGAAGAAGAACGGCACCAGCATCAGGTCGAAGAAGAGGACGAACAGGGCAAGGTCCTGGGCCAGCAGCGAGCCCAGCACGGCGGTCTCGCCCAGCGCCAGCCAGAAGAACAGCTCGCGCCGGCGTACGGGGGGGTGTGACTCGATGCCCCGCACCTCGATCCACAGCGTGGAGGCCGCCCACAGCAGGGCGGTGAGCAGCACCAGGAAGAGGTTCAGCCCGTCGATCCCGAGCTTGTAGGAGATGCCCAGGTCGGCGATCCACGTCTCGTCGGTGACGAACTGCAGGCCGCCGCCCGTGTCGAACTGCGCCAGAGCGAAGATCGCGTAGGCCAGCGTGAGCACTGCGCCCAGCAGGGTGACCTTGCCCACCGCGCGCACGGGGAAGACCGCCGCGACCAGCCCGAAGGCCAGCGGCAGCCACAGCAGCACGGAGAGGGAGACGCTCACGGGCTCAGGCGCTCAGCAGGAACCAGAGGACGAGACCGACGATGCCGGCCAGGAAGAAGGCGACGTAGAAGCGCAGGAACCCGCTCTGCACGGCGCGCACCGCCGCTGAGGAGGCGCGCACCACGCCGGTGCTGCCGCCCACCAGCGTGCCGTCGACGAACAGGCGCTCGAAGATGTTCTGGGCAAAGACGCCCAGCCAGCGCGCGGGGCGGACCACGAGCGCGCCGATGAGCTCGTCGAACCACCAGCGGTTGGCGAACAGCGCGTAGGCGGGGCGCAGGCGGGCGCGCACCTGGTCGGCGGTGCCCGGCCGGCGCACCCACACCAGCCACGCCGTGGCGATGCCCGCGAGCGAGATGATCGCGCCCACCGCCAGGCCGATGTAGCTCGAGGCCTCGGAGGGCTTGAGGTCCTTGTAGAAGCGCGAGTCGGCGAAGGTCGGCTCCAGGAAGTCGTCGAGCACGTGCGTCACGCCGGGGATCTGACCGAGGCCGCCGACCACGGCCAGGACCGCCAGCACGCTCATGGCCACCTTCATCGGCGCGGCGCGCTCGGCCACGTGGTGGTCGGCGCCCGGGAAGCCCACGTCGGTGTCCTCGACCTCGCCCGTGGCCGGGTTGGTGGGCTCGGGGGCATGGTGTACGTGGCCCTGCTCGAGCTCGCGGGCCTCGGGCACGGGCTCGCCCAGGAAGGTGCGAAAGATCATGCGGAAGGTGTAGACCGCGGTGAGGAAGGCGGCCACGTAGCCGATGACCACCAGCACGACGTAGAGGCCGTGACGCTCCAGGGTGAAGGCCAGGATCTCGTCCTTGGAGAAGAAGCCCGAGAAGGGGGGAACCCCGGCCAGCGCCAGGCCGCCCACCACGAAGCACCCGAAGGTGAAGGGCATCGCGCGGCGAAAGCCGCCCATGCGGTCCATGTCCTGTTGGTTGGCCATGGCGGCGATGACCGAACCGGCCGCCATGAACAGCAGCGCCTTGAAGAAGGCGTGGGTCATCAGGTGGAACAGCCCGGCGGCGTAGGCGCCCGCGCTGACGCCCATGATCATGTAGCCGATCTGGGACATCGTCGAGTAGGCGATGTCCCGCTTGAGGTCCGTCTGGGTCAGCGCGATGGTCGCCGCGATGAGCAGGGTGGCGCAGCCGACGATCGCGCCCACCGCGCCGGCCGCCGGGGCCTGCTCGAAGAGGGGATGCAGGCGGGCGATCAGGTACACGCCCGCGGTGACCATGGTGGCCGCGTGGATGAGCGCCGACACCGGCGTGGGGCCCTCCATGGCGTCGGGCAGCCACGTGTGCAGCGGCACCTGGGCGGACTTGGCGAAGGCGCCGACCAGCAGC
>DASZCY010000024.1:0-2217 GCA_035942615.1 Solirubrobacteraceae bacterium
AAGCGGCGGAGGTTTGCCCCCATGCTCGACAGCGCGGTCATCTCGTGCACGATCACCTCGGGCCGCGCGGCGCTCACAGCCCGCATCACGGCGTCTGCGTCGAGGCCATCGGCCACCACCGGCGCCGCGCCCGCCGCCCGCAGGCCGGCGCCCTTTGCCTCGGTCCGGGTCATCGCCGTCACCTCGTGCCCCCGTTCGATGAGCAGGAGGACAAGCCTCCTGCCGATTGCCCCCGTCGCCCCCGCCACGAACACCCTCATGACCTCTCCTCTTCTAGGACCTCACGAGGCAAGACGAAGGACGAGGCCAGGACGTGACAACGCGCACGCCGACTCCGGTGTCACGCGGCGCGTGGCTACCTCGTCGGTGGCTATAGATGGACGCCGTGGACACCGACCGAGAGGTCTGCGATGACCTGCGCCCCCTGATGATCTCGATCGCCTACCGGATGCTGGGCAGCATGAGCCAGGCCGAGGACGTGGTGCAGGAGGCCTTCCTTCGCTTTCACCGGGGCGTACCCGCCGAGGTGGCCTCGCCGCGCGCCTACCTGACCAAGGTCACGACCCGCCTGGCCATCGACGAGCTGCGCTCCGCCCGCGCCCGGCGCGAGCTGTACGTCGGTGAATGGCTTCCCGAGCCCGTGCTCGCCGACCCGGGCGCCGGGGTGAGCGAGCAGGCCGAGCTCGCCGAGTCGGTCTCGATGGCCTTCCTCGTGGTGATGGACACGCTCTCGCCGATCGAGCGAGCGGTCTTCTTGCTGCACGAGGTCTTCGGCTACGCCCACGCGGAGATCGCCGACATCATCGACAAGAGCGAGGCCAACTGCCGCCAGATCGCCACCCGAGCACGGCGCCACGTCGACGCCCGCAGGCCCCGCTTTGCCTCCTCACCCCGTCAGCGCGAAGAGCTCACACGGCGATTCCTGGCCGCCGCGCAGGACGGCGAACGTCGAGGCCCTCGTCGAGCTGCTGGCCTCCGACGCGACCCTCCACGGCGACGGCGGAGGCAAGGCGCCCGCCATCGCCCGACCGGTCCGCGGCCGCGAGCGGGTCGCCCGCGTCGTCGCGGGCCTGACCGGCCAGGCGCGGCGAATGGGACTACGCCAACGACCGACGACCGTCAACGGCCAGCCGGGGGCCGTCTACCTCGACAGCCATGGCCAGCTCGTCAACGTCATCACGCTCGACGTCGCAGACGACGCCGTCCACGCCGTGCGATCGATCGTCAACCCCGACAAGCTGCGCCACCTCGGGCCGCTCGGCGACATCAACGCCCTGATGCGCGGCCAGTGAAGCGCGAACAAGAGCTGTGAGCGGGAGCGACGGGACTCGAACCCGCGACCTCCGGCGTGACAGGCCGGCGCTCTAACCAACTGAGCTACGCCCCCGGGCGGGACGGCGAGTATCGCAGATGCCGCACGAGGTCCCGACGGCGCACCGGCGGGGAACGGACCGGCGGGCGACCGAGCGGGGTGGCGTATTGAACTGGGTCAACTACGGTTCGCGCATGTCGCTCGTCGGCCCGCCGCCGCCCGTCACGACCAACCCGATGGTGCGACTGTGGCTCGACGTGCGCCACGAGCGCCGGGTACCCGACCCCTACCCGCCGGGGGACACGAATTTCAGCCTCGCCCGCGCACGGGCGATGGTGCGTGACCCCCTCTCGGTGCTCCTAGGCGCCTACGAGCGCTACGGGCCGGTCTTCACGCTGCGGGTCTTCCACGAGCGGGTGGTCTTCGTGCTCGGGCCGGAGGCCAACCACCATGTGCTGGTCTCCAACGCGCGCAACTTCCTGTGGCGCGAGGGCCACTTCCGCGAGCTGCTGCCGCTGCTGGGCGACGGGCTGCTGACCATCGACGGCGACTTCCACCGCCGCTCGCGGCAGATCGTGCTGCCCGCCTTCCACCACGAACGCATCGCGGCCGCGGCCGGACTCATCGTGGAGGAGGTGCATGCCGCGCTGGCGCGCTGGGAGGACGGCGCCCGCATGGACCTCTACGCCTGGACGCGCGGCGTCACGCTGCGCGTCGCCATGCGCGCCCTGTTCGGGCTGGACCCCGACCGGCAGCGGGACCTCGACGCGGCCGGCGAGTTCCAGCAGGCGCTGGACTTCTACGGCAACGACTACTGGATGCAGGTGGCCCGCGGGCCAGGCTCGCCGTTCTCCCGGATGCTGCGCGCGCGGGCGAAGCTCGACGCGCTGGTGTTCGGAGAGATC
>DASZCY010000025.1:0-2204 GCA_035942615.1 Solirubrobacteraceae bacterium
TCGCCGAGGGATCGACCGGGGCGCAGGCGCTCGAGCGGACGCTGGAGCTCGCCCGGCTGGCCGACCGCCTCGGCTACCACCGCTTCTGGGTGGCCGAGCACCACGGCAACCCGATGCTGGCCGGCGCGGCGCCCGAGGCGCTGATCGGCCCGATCGCGGCGACCACCGCCACCATCCGCGTGGGCAGCGGCGGCGTGATGCTCCACCACTACAGCGCGCGCAAGGTCGCGGAGACCTTCAGCGTCCTGGGCGGGCTCTTCCCGGGCCGGATCGATCTGGGGCTCGGGCGAGGCGCCGACGCCGACGCGGTCACCACCCACGCGCTGCAGCGCGACCGGCGCGTGCCCGATCCCCAGGACTACCCCGACCAACTCGCCGAGGTGGTGGCCTACCTCGAGGATCGCCCACCGCCCGACCGGCGCTTCGCGCGTCTGGGGGCGCTGCCGGGCCTCCCCGGCTGTCCGCAGCCCTGGCTGCTGGGCTCGTCGCTGGAGAGCGCGATCTGGGCCGGGCGGCTCGGCCTGCCCTACGCCTTTGGCGACTTCATCAACCCGGCGGGCGCCGAGGTCGCTCGCCTCTATCGAGAGAGCTTCTCGGGCTCGCAGCACCTGCGCGGCCCGCGGGTCGCCGTCTGCGTGGCGGCCATCTGCGCCGACACCGAGGAGCAGGCCCGGCGGCTGGCCTTCAGCGTCCGGCTGTGCGTGTGGATGGCCCACCGCGGGACGCCGATCCCCGTCCCGCCGGTCGAGCAGGCCCTGCGCGGCCTGGAGGACAGCGAGGAGCCCGCCATGCTCCCAGCCCGGCGGATGGTGCTCGGCTCGCCCGCGACCGTGCGCGCCGGCCTGGAGGCGGTGGCGGACGAGTACGGCGCGCAAGAGGTGATCGTCGTGACGGTCACCCACTCCCACGACGAGCGCAGGCGCAGCTACGAGCTGCTCGCCGAGGCGTTCGGGCTGCGTGCCGGCGAGCGCGTCGCGCCGGTCGCCGCGGGCCGGTGACCGGCCCCGCCCCGAGCCCGACAGTCCGGGCATGCGCGAATGCGCGACTTGCTCGACAATGCAGCGATGACCGCCCAGAGCCGCGACATCGAGCAGCGAACGACGGATTTCTCGAGGACCCCCGTCTCAGACGGACAGGCGGAGCTGGGCCGGCACATCAGGGAGCTGGGGCGCCTGCTGGGCCGGACCCTGGTCCGCCAGGAGGGCACCGACCTGCTCGAGCTGTTCGAGCGGGTCCGGGGCCTGGTGGGCACCGACCGCGAGGAGGCCGCCGCCGTGCTCGGCGCGGTCGACCCGGGCACCGCGACCCGGCTCGTACGCGCGTTCACCGCCTACTTCCATCTGGTCAACGTCGCCGAGCAGGTGCACCGCAGCCGCGAGCTGGCCGCCATCCGCCTCGGGCGCGGCACCTGGCTCTCGCAGGCGGTCGAGCGCATCGCCCAGGCCGGGCTCTCCACGGGCGTCCTCGAGGCCGAGGTCGCTCGTCTCACCGTACGCCCGGTCTTCACCGCTCACCCCACGGAGGCCGCGCGGCGCAGCGTGCTCGTGAAGCTTCGCCGGGTCGCTGGGCTGCTCGAGGAGTCCGACCACGTCCTCGGCGCCGGCGGCGTCCTCAAAGATCCCGTCTGGGGCAGGCGGATCGAGCAGCGCCTCGAGGAGCTCATCGACCTGCTGTGGCAGACCGACGAGCTTCGCATCGTCCGCCCCGACGTCGTCGACGAGGCCCGCAACGCGGTTTTCTACTTCGACGAATTGCATGGCAACGCGGTCCCGCACGTGCTCGAGTCGCTGGCCGACGAGCTCGCCCAGCTGGGAATCGAGCTCTCGCTCGACGCGCGCCCGCTGGTGTTCGGCAGCTGGATCGGCGGGGACCGTGACGGCAACCCCAACGTCGGGCCCGAGGCGATCCTGCGCGTGCTCGCCCTCCAGCACGAGCACGCCATCCGGGACGCGATCGCGCTGGTCGACGAGCTGCGCGAGGACCTCTCCTCGTCGGCTCGCATGGGCGGCGCCACGCCCGAGCTCGAGGCGTCGCTCGCCCGTGACCTGGATCGCCTACCGGACATGGATCCCCGCTACCAGCGTCTCAACGCGGAGGAGCCCTACCGGCTGAAGCTCACCTGCATCCGCCACAAGCTGGCCAACACGCACAGCCGCCTGGCCGACTCACGCCCGCACGAGGAGGGCCGGGACTACCGCGGCGCG
>DASZCY010000026.1:0-6244 GCA_035942615.1 Solirubrobacteraceae bacterium
GGGCCTGTGGGGGGCCGCCGCGGCCGGGCTGCTCGGCGCCGCGGCCATGGTCGGGCTGCAGGCGTGGGGCGCGGGCGTGCTGGGCTATGCCGCCGTCTGGGAGGTGGCCCCGACCGCGGTCGCGACCGTGCTCCTGTTCGCCGTCTGCGGGTATGCGCCCACGCGCCTGCTGCTGCCCGACACCCTTCGCCACGAGCTTGCGCTGTTCGTGCTGCCCGTCGGCGCGGCCTGCGCGGCGCTCGAGCTGACCGTGCTGGGGCTCCTTCGTGTGCCCCTGCCCCTGGCGCTGGGCGTGGTGCTGGGTGCGAGCGCGATGGCGGGCGCCGGGCTGGCGGCGCATGACGTGCGCACCATGCGCGCGGGACGCCGCGAGGCGGGTGGGCGATCGGACCAGGGCGCCGCCGGCGGGGTCACCCACGCCGCCCCTCGGTGGACCTTGCTCGGCCATCGCCTCGTGCCCGTGCTCCTCCCACTCGCGCTCGCGGCGCTGGCCGCTTCGCTGGCCCTCATCCCCGTCTTTCGCACCGGCTTCGCCACCGTGATCGGCCAGAACGGCGACGCCGTGATGGCGGTGGGCACCGCCGAGCTGCTGCGCAGCGCGCCGCCGACGGCGGTCGAGCCGGCGCTGCCCGTGGACCAGGTGCCGATCGTCTGGCGCTCCAAGCTGCCGATCTACTACGTCCTCGCCGGGGTGGCCGAGCTCACCGGACAGACCGCCGTGGCCGCCTTCGCGACGGTCTCGGCGGTGCTGCTGGGTCTGGTGTCCCTCGGCCTGTTCCTGCTCGCGCGCCACCTGTTCGCGGCCTCCCTGGGCGCCGCCGCCGCCGTGACCTTCCTCGTGCCGCTGGACCGCACGGTGCTCCACCTGGCCATCCATCCCTACTACAACCAGCTGTGGGGACTGCTCACGCTCCCGTTCACGCTGCTGTTCGGCTGGCGCTTCCTCGAGCGCCCCAGCCGGCGCACGCTGGCGCCGCTGGCCCTCTTCGCGCTGCTGGGCGTGTTCGCCTATCCCCTGCTGCTGCCCTTCCCTGCCCTGTTCCTGGGCGTGGTGGCCTGGCTTGGGTGGCGCCGCGCGAGGGTTGAGGGCCGCCGGCCGGGGTGGATCGCCGCGCTGGGACTGCCCCGCGTGCGCTCCCACCCCGTGGGCTACGCGATCCTGGGCGTGCTCTGCCTGCCCGTCGTCGCCGTGCTGGTGCGCGGGGTGATCGAGAAGACGTGGTCGGCCGGGGCGGTGGTGTTCCCCGGCGGCGACCTGAGCGGGTGGTCGGGGCCGGCGCTGCCCTACCTGCCCTTCGCACGCTTCTTCGGTGTCGAGGGCACGGGCCCGCTGGCGGTGGGTGCGGTCGTGGGCATCCTTGCCCTGGCCGTCCTCGGCGCCCGTGCGCTGCGCCGCGAGGTGGCCATGGCCCTGGGCGTCATGACCGCGGGCGCGCTGGGCTTCGCGCTGAGCTTCTACCTGCGCGGTCAGGGCGAGCTCTTCTACTTCAAGATCCTCTCCTTCCTCGGTCCGCTGGTGCTGGCCCTGGGCGTCGTGGGGCTGTGGCGTGCGTGCACGCGCGCGCCGCGTGCCCCGGCGCGTGTTGCGCTGGGGGTGGGCGGTCTCGCCCTGGTCGTCGCGCTGGCCGCCGGCACCGCGCGCGAGCTGGGCGAGACCTACGAGTACGCCACCGCGCCCGCGCTGGAACTGGCCCGCTGGGACGAGCGCCTGCCCGAGGGAGCAAGCGTGCGCATCGACGTGCCCCCCAGCGGCTACCAGCTGTGGACGTGGTACATGCTCGACAGCCGGCCGGTCTCGATCAGGGCTCCGCTGACCGGCTTCTTTCCCCATCCGCCCCGGGGACTGGCCGGTGACTTCGCCCTCACCGACGCGCGGGGGCCCCGCCCACCCGATGCCCTCGGCACGCCGGTCCTGCGCAACGACGGCTATGCGATGTACCGCCTGCGGCCCGGCCCGCGCCTGCCCGACACCAGCTCCCGGCGGCTGGTGTGGCCCTACACCGAGATCACCTACGGAGGCTGAGCCCCTCCAGCGCCGCGCGCAGGCGCTGCTCGGTGCGCTCGGGCGCGAGCTCCTGCGCACGGGCCCTGCCGCGCCGTTGCAGCTCGGCACGCAGGTCGGTGTCGGTGACGGCCAGGTGCACCAGCTCGGCCACGACCGCGAGATCGGGGTCGGCGACCAGGAGCGCGGCGTCGCCGGCCACCTCGGGCACCGCCCCCGCGGGGCGGGCGACCACGGGCACCCCGAAGCGCATGGCCTCCAGCACAGGCACGCAGAAGCCCTCGTGCTCGGAAAGGCCCAGGAAGGCGTGCGCGGCGCGGTAGCGCTCGCCCAGCCGCGTGGAGGACAGCGACTGCTCGAAGGTGACCGCGCCGGGGGCGAGCTGGTCGGCCAGCGAGCGCAGGCGCTCGCCGTAGCGGGCGCTGACCGGCTCGCCCACCAGCACCAGCCGCGCGTCGGGCGCGTGCTCGCCGGCGTACAGCGCGAAGGCGCGGATCACCGCGTCCTGGCGCTTGTGGGGCATCAGCCGCCCGACGAAGAGCAGCGTGGGCGGCCCCGCGGGCTCCTGAGAGGCAGGCGGGCCCAACCGGTCGGGGTCGGCCAGCACGGGCAGCACGTCGACGTCCTGGGCGCCCGCCGCACGCAGTTCGGCGGCGTTGAACTCGGAGTCGGCGGCCACGCGGTCGCAGGCGCGCACGAAGTTGCCCAGCTGCGCCCGGCCCACGGCGCACTGCACGGCGATCATGGGCTCGTGGGCCCACAGCCAGTGGGCCGGCGTGACGTTGTGGCTGAGCAGCAGCTTGCGGTTGGCCAGCTCCAGCACGTGAGCGACCTTGGGAGCGTAGGCGGAGTAGTGCACGAGCAGGACATCGGCGGGGGCGGGAGCCAGCGCAGCGAGTGCCGCCACCCGGCCGTCCATGCGCGGGTCGATGGCCGCGGCCACGTCGAGCCCACCCCAGCCCCACGCCCGGAAGCGGCGGCGGAACTCGAGCGCCTCGTTGGTCACGGCGTCGTAGGGGCCGGCGCCGCTGAGGACCTGGTGGACGATCACCGCGGCGGGGCGTGCGGCGCGCTGGGTGGGCCGAGCCCCGGGAGAGTCCCAGGCATCGCACGTTCCTCCAGGCGGGTGACGCGGTCGGCCAAGTGGACGACCTCCATGGCCAGGTGCACGTTGAAGCGCGTCTGCTGGGCCAGCACGTGCACGTGGTACTGGGCCATCGCGCGCGCCAGCGCCCGCTTGAGCGCGGTGATCGGCGCTCCCAAGCGGCGGGTGGAGTACAGCTGGGTCACGTCGGGCTCGATCACCGCCCACTCCAGCAGCTGCTCGATCCCCGGCCGCTCGGGCGCCTCGACCTGGAAGCGGGCCAGGTCGTCGGGATAGCCGCCGCGGGCGCGCGCACACGCGGCCGCCTGGCGGGCGGCGGACAGCGCCTCCTCGGGCCTCACGGGACGGCGGGCTCGGGGTGCGCGGTGCCCATCAGGCGATGGTAGAAGGCCAGTCCCTCGGCGGTCGGACCGTCGAAGGCCACCCGCCCGCCGTCGAGCACGACGGTGCGCGCGCACGAGCGCTCCACCAGCCCCGCGTCGTGGGAGACGAGCACCAGCGTGCTGCCGGCGGCGATCTGCTGGGCGATGCGCGCCTCGCACTTGCGCTGGAAGGCCTCGTCGCCCACGGCGAGCACCTCGTCGATGAGCAGGATGTCGGCGTCCAGATGCGCTGCGATGGCAAAGCCCAGGCGCAGGTACATCCCCGACGAGTAGGTGGCCACGGGCGCGTCGATGAACTCGCCCAGCTCGGAGAAGGCCACAATGTCCTCCAGGCGGGCCTCGATGGCCGCGCGCCCCAGGCCGTGCAGCGCGCCGTTGAGGAACACGTTCTCGCGGCCGGTGAAGTCGCGCCCGAAGCCCGCGCCGAGCTCGAGCAGCGCGACGACCTGGCCGCCGGTGCGCACCGTGCCGGCATCGAGGGGCACGATGCCGGCCAGCACGCGCAGGGTGGAGGACTTGCCCGCGCCGTTGCGTCCCACCACGCCCACGGTCTCTCCCGGGGCGATGTGCAGCGTGACGTCGTCCAGGGCCTGCACCGGCGCCGGTCCGCCACCGCGCCGGCCGATGAGCATCTCCTTGAGGGTGCGCCCCCGGTCGGCGCGCACCGAGAAGGCGCGCGAGGCGCCCTCCAGGCGCAGCTCGCCCGGGCGCAGCGCGTCGGCGTGGGCGGGCGTCACACCACCACCGCCAGCTCGCCCTGCAGGCGGCGGAACACCGCGCGGCCGAGCACGAGCGCCACCGCCGCGCCGGCCAGCACGTAGGCCAGCGTGGCCGGGGACGGCAACGTCCCGCCATAGAGCACGTCGCGCACCGCGGTGATGTAGGGCGCCACAGGATTGCCCCACTCCAGGGCGGCTCGCGCGGCGGGCTGGCCGGCGATGTCCTCGGGGCGAAAGAAGATCGGCGACAGGAAGAACCACGGCAGCAGCACCGCCGAGAGGATCGGCGCCACGTCGCGAAAATACGCGTGCAGCACCGCCACCGCCAGGCCGACGCCCAGCACGAAGCAGAACAGCGCGCCCAACACCACCGGGAGGAGCAGCAGGGCGGGGGCCAGCGTGCCGCGCACGGCCACGCAGACGACGCCGAGCCCGGCCATCAGCGCGGCGAAGGTGATCGCCTGGACGGTCACCACCGAGGCGGGGATCGTCTCGCGCGGAAAGCGTGCCTTGCGTATCAGCGCCCCCTGGTCGAGCAGGCTCGGGGCGGCACTGAGCAGAGACTGGCTGAAGAAGATCCACACGACGATGCCGACCATGAGGAAGAGGGGGAAGTCGGGGATGCGCTGGGGCTCGAAGATGACACCGAACAGCAGGTAGTAGGCGCCCATGAGCACCAGCGGGTTGACCACGTACCAGGCCACCCCCAGCAGCGAGCCCTTGTACTTCTGGCGCAGCTCGCGGCGCACCATCTGCTCAAAGAGGTAGCGGTAGGCCACGGGTCGATGATGGCAGCCACTCAGCCCGCGCCGCCGAGCACGCCGCCCAGCATGGACGCAGCACGGAGCGTGGCGCCGCCGCGGGAGCTCGTCCACCTGGCCAGTCCGGCGGCCTGACGTTCACGCCCGCTCGCCCGGCCGTCGTTGGTCTGCCTACGGCCGTGCGGCCCCGGCGGCGTCCGGCTGTCCTCACCTCTTCACGCTCAAGGAGTCCCATGCCTCGCAAGTTCCAGTCTCGCCCTCGCGACGCTCGCCCTCATAGCCCTTCCCGGCGCCTCCGCCGTCGCCAAGCCCGACCAATCCGGTGGCCCGGCCGCATCGCAGTCCATATCCAAGGGGGTCCAGAAGCGCTGCAAGAAGCCCTCGGTGACCAAGGGCTTCGTGGTGTCGGGCGTCGTGTCCGACCCCGTCGTCGTTTCGACGAGCGACGGACGGTTCACCGGCACGTTCACCCTGACCGTCGAGAAGGCCAACAAGGCGGCCCGGCAGGCCGGCTGGAGCGTCACGGACGTCGAGCCGGTCGCCTTGGCCAACGTACGCCTGTCGGTCGAGGAGCTCGCCGACGCGACGCTCGAGGAGGGCGAGAGCGTCAAGCTCGTCGGGAAGGTCGCCGTACCGCGCGCGAACAGGAGCTTCGACTGCGGCGCGACGGTCGGGGACCCGACCGTAATGAAGGTCGTCTTCCAGGCCCCTGCGACCGAAGACGAGCAGGAGGGCCAGACCCCGTAGCCCTGCGCGCCCATGTCGCCGGGACACCACCGTCCCGGCGGCGGGGCGCGCTCGATGGCGGCGTCAAGCAGCGCCCCGGAGCCGTCGACGACGCGATCCGGGTGCTCGTGCGCCTCCGGCTCCTTAGAGCTCGACCAGCGTCCGGAACCCTCCGTAGATCATCCGCTTGGGGTCGAACGGCACCTCGGCCATCGCCTCCTTGATCCGCGGATCGGCCATGACCTTCGCGTTGACCTCGTCGCGGGCCTCGCGCGACTCGTAGGCGATCCACGAGAAGACCACCGTCTCGTCGTCGCTGGCCTGGACGGCGCGTGGGAACGAGGTGAGCTCGCCGTAGGGCACGTCGTCGGCGACGCACTCGGCGACGCTCAGCGCCCCGTGCTCGCGCCAGACGGCCGCGGCGTCGCGCGCGATTCGCTCGTATTCGTCGATCCGGTCCCGCGGCACTGCGATCACGAAGCCGTCGACGTAGGGCGCGGCGGCCTCGCCACGCTGGCCGTTTGTGGTCCGGCTGGTCTCGGTGGCCA
>DASZCY010000027.1:0-17920 GCA_035942615.1 Solirubrobacteraceae bacterium
GCGACGCGCGTGCCACCCAGCCATTGCGTCAGCCGCGCGGCCTCCTGCTCGAGGGCGCCCTGGCCGTTCGCGCCGACGTCCTCGAGCATCTGGAGCACGACCTCGCCGGCATCGCTCTGGCGCCAGCCTCCCACGATCCGGCCATCCCACCATGCCGTGGCCCCGGCGTTCCCGTTGCGGTCGAACAGCTGCTCGCGGTGGGGGCCGAGGTACCAGTCCCGCGCGACCCACCCCATCGTGGTCGGATCGAGCGAGGGCAGGAGGGCGGCCCAGGGCTCGACCGCATCGGTCGGCTCGAGGTCCCCGGCCAGCAGGTAGCCGGTCTGCCCGTCGAGATCGACCTCGACGGCCCCGAGGTCGGTCAGCGCCCGGCGCACCGCCGCGACGGTCGACCCGAGCCACCACTTGATGTCGGCTGCCGTCCCGGGCCCGAAGGCACGCAGCCAATGTTCGACCAGCCTGGACACCGCCTCGCGCTCCGGGGGCGGCGCGAGCTCCTCGCCCAGCCAGGACCTCATGGAGGCCCACCGGGGCCGGGAGGTCGTCCACCCGCCGTCGTTGGTCGCCCGCACGAGCTGGCCCGCCGCCGACAGCGTCGTCAACACACGGGAGCCGACCGGCGCCTGCCCGCCCCAGGGCTTCCCCTCCCCATAGGTGATCGAGCCCTGGAGCAGGTCGACCTCGTCGCGCAGCTGCGAGAAGGTGGCCTCTCGCCCCTCGGAGAGCGCCGCCAGCACCTCCCCGCCGGCCTCGGAGAGCCAGCACTCACCGTCGGGGTGCAGCCCGGCCTTCTCGACGTCGCGGATGAGCCGGCGCCGCTCGGCGTCGGCGACGCGGTTGCTCGCGCCCGCCTGGACCAGGCCCAGCGTCTCTCGGAGGACGACAAAGAGGGTGCGGCGCATCGCCAGGTGCTTGACCAGCGAGCGGTCGGCGTAGAGGGCACGGTCCAGGTCGTTCACCGTCATGTTGGCGACCCGCGCCCGGGCCGACAGATAGACCGTCGCGGGATCGGTCGCGTGCAGGCAGACCACGCTCCTGGCCGCGTCGACGACGTCGCTTGCCCGATGGCCCGGCACCAGCCGATGCCGCCGGGCCAGCCGGGCGCGGCGCTCCGCGACGTCGATCGTCCTCACGGCCAAGGCTCAGCCGCTCCACCAGCCCGGGAGGACCTCGTGGCGGCTCATGGTGCCGCGAGCGTCTCGGCGAACACGCGGGCCTCGGCGTACAGGCGCGCGAAGTCGGCCGGCTTGTAGTGGGCGTTGAGGCCGCTGGGGTTGGGCAGCACCCAGACCGGGCGGTCGCCGAGGGCGTCAGGCTGCAGGCCCATGCGTGCCCGGGGCCGCGCGAAGGCGATGCGGTAGGCGGTCAGCCCCACCACAGCCACCAGCCGCGGGGGTTGGTGGCGCACGGTGCGCTCCAGCGCGGCGGCGCCCTCGCGCAGCTCTTCACCGGTAAGCTCGGCGGCCTCGCGCGTGGGGCGAAAGGCGATGTTGGTCACGCCGACGCCATGCGCGGGAAGCTGGGCGTCCTCGTCGGGGCGAAGCCGCCGGGGGGTGAACCCGGCGGCGTGCAGCGTCGGCCAGAACCGGTTGCCGGGGCGGGCGAAGTGGTGTCCCACCTCCGCCGAGCGCAGGGACGGGTTGATGCCCACGAAGAGCACCAGAAGCCCGGGACCGAGGATCGGACCCAGCACGTTGGGAAGAGGTTCCTCGGCTTCGCCCATCCTGTGTGCGCTTTTGGAGCCTGCTGTGGCGTGGGTTCGCGATCGTGCCGACCACAAGCCGGTAAGGCGCAGCTTCGCATGGCGGAGCACAGGCGCGGCGCGGTCGCGTTCTCGTCGCGGTGTACGCTGCGCGCATGACCGGCGGTCGGGGGTGAGCGTGCGTGCGAACGGCTAGGTCGCCCTCCCCGCTGGGCCGGCTCACCGAGCGTCTGGAGTCGGTCGCGTTCCTCGACGCTCCCGGCAAGAAGGTGGGCAAGGCGGCGCGCGGGGCGCTCGGCCCCGGTGCGCTCAAGGATGCCATCAGCGGCACCTGGCTCGGCCACCCGCTCCATCCCCTGCTCACCGACGTGACGCTCAGCTGCTTTGTGAGCGCGTCGCTGCTCGATGTCCTCGGGGGCGACAGGGACGGGCGCGCGGCGCAGCGGCTGATTGCCATCGGACTGGCCGCCTCGGGCCCGACCGTGGTCACCGGCGTGAGCGACTGGGCCGACACCGAGATCGCCGACGAGCGCGTCCGGCGGGTCGGCGTGGCGCACGCCGCTGCGAACACGACGGCGTTCGTCCTCTTCGCCTCCTCGCTCGCCGCTCGGCGTGCCGGAGACCGTGGCCGGGGCAAGGCGCTGGGGCTCGCCGGCGTGGGGATCCTCGCGGCCGGCGGCTACCTCGGCGCACACATGTCCTTCTTCCAGGGCGTCGGTCCCAACCAGACGGCCTTCGACCAGGCGCCCGACGACTGGACGGCGGTGGCGAGCTCTGGCGATCTCCAGCCGGGCGAGCCCACCTCGGTGGTGGCGGGGGACGCGCCGGTGCTGCTCCTGCGCCACGGCGACGGACTGCACGCGCTGCACGACCGTTGCTCGCATCGGGGCTGCGCGCTCAGCGGTGGGCAGGTCGAGGGTGAGCTGATCACGTGCCCCTGCCACGGCTCGCGCTTCGACGTACGCGACGGCTCCTTGCAGCGTGGCCCGGCGACCGCGCCCCAGCCGGTGTATGACGTGCGCGAGCACGACGGCCGGGTCGAGGTGCGCCTTCGCCAGGCCGGCTGATCGCCGCAGCCGCCGCTGAGCCGGCCCGCAGAGGCGTCACCAGACGTCCCCGTCGCGCCAGTCGCAGGTCAGCTCACCGTGCAGATCCAGCATGCCGGACACCGGAAGGACGTAGATACCCCCGTCCTCGCCCGCGGTGCGCGCGATGCCGGTGGGCGTCAGCGCCGAGGTCGGCCCCCGCCACATCCTCCAGCCGCGCGACGCATAGAACGCCGCGGCCTGGTGGGTGGCTCCCAGGGCACCCAACTCGTAGGCGCCGCGCACCACGCGCTCCAGGGCGTGCATCAGGGCCGCGCCGTGCCCGCGCCGGCGCCGGTCGGCGCGCACACCGACGCCCTCGACATAGCCGGCTCGCAGCGCCCGCCCGCTGTGCAACAGCCGCCGCTGGACCACCGACGCATGCCCAACCAGCTCGCCTTCCTCCCACACGAGGGCGTGCACCCCACCCAGGCTGTGCTCCCAGTCCCGGTCGCTCATGTTGTCTTCGAACACGGCGTCGAGCAGGGCGCGCACGGCCCTGAGCGTCGCGGCGTCCAAGTCGGCGGTGTGCGCGGTGCGTACGTCGATGGTGGCCCACTGTCCCACATGGCTAGGTGTACGACATCGCCACCGACTGCGCCGGCCGTCCGGCGATCCTCTACACCGGTTACGAGCCCGTCTTCTGGCTGACCTCCGCTGGAACCGAGAGCGGTCATCGCTCGACGGATCGACGCGGATGGCGATCCTGACTCCGACCTTATGGGTTCGCCTGTGCGCCCGACTCGGTCGGGCGCAGCAGCAGCCACGACAGCCAGATGACCAGCGCGAACAGCGGCACGCCCATGACCACGCGGGCGGTGCCGAGCGCCACCAGCGCGCCAGCGAGGTAGAGCGGCAGCTGCACCGCCACGCGCGCGACGAACAGGCCGACCCAGACCCAGCTCGCCCGCGCGTAGGCACGCCGGCGCACGGGGTCGCGCCGCCAGTCCATGCCCGAGCCGGATATGCCTGCGACGATCAGCCCCAGCAGGGGCCAGCGCACCGCGATGGAGATCGTGTACGCCCCCGCGTAGGCGAGGTTGAGCAGCAGCCCGGGCAGGAAGAAGTCCTCGGCGCGCCCCGTACGGGAGGCGATGTAGCCCGCGATGGCCACGCCCAGCACGCCGGAGAGCGCGTAGAGCGGGGTCTGGCGGCGCACGACACGAGCCAGGGTGAGCACCGTGGCGATGCTCACCGCGATGATCGCCGCGAGCGTGATGTCCCGCCCCGTAGCCGTGACGACGACGACGAAGGCCACCGCCGGCAGGGCCGACTCCGCGATGCCCAGTGGCCCGCCCAGTGCGTTGCCGAAGGCAGCGCCCAGCGGGGCGCTGCCCGTGTTGGCGGCCGTCGTGTCCCGCTCCGGCGCGGTCGGCTCGTCCCCTGTGTGAGGGGCGGTCGGCGTGCTCACGCCCACATCGTGGCGCACCGGGGACGCCGACCTCCCCAGCCGGATGATCCACGCGTGCGCGAACGGGTAGCCCGAGAGTCACCCGCTCGAGACGGCAAGCACCGAAAGGAACGAGATGGACGTAGAGACGAAGATCACCCAGCAGCTCGAGGAGATCCATGCCCTTGAGCTCGCCCTCGTCCAGACGCTGGGTGCCCACATCGGGATGACGCCCCACGGCGAGTATCGCGACGGGCTTGAGCGCCACCTGGGCGAGACGCGCCGCCAGGCCGAGCGCATCCGCTCGCGACTGCGCGCCCTGGGCTCCCGGCGCGGCCCGGTCACGCTGGCCTACGGCGTGGTGCAGACGGTGGCCGGTCAGGCCGTCGCGGCGGCCAAGGCGCCCGTCGATGTCCTGCGCGGCACGAGCGGCGCGGAGAAGCTGCTCAAGAACGTCAAGGACGAGATCTCCAGCGAGGCTTTGGAGATCGCCTCCTACGACGGTCTGGAGGCGCTGGCCCACGAGGCCGGGGACGAGCCGACCGCGCGCCTGGCTCGCGAGCACCGCGAGCAGGAGGAGCGCATGATGGTCCAGCTGCGCGAGCTGATCCCCAAGCTCACCGCCGCGGTCATCGCCGAGGACGTGCGCGGCGAGCGCGTGGTCGATCCGTCCACCGTCGGCGCGGCCGACGCGGCTCGCAAGGCCGGGGCGAGCGCGGTCGACGCGGCGCGCTCGGTTCCCGGCAGCGCCACCGTCGAGGGCCAGGCCCGCGGCGCGGCGGCCGACGCGAGCGATCTCCCGATCGCGCGCTACGACGACCTGACGGTCAAGGAGCTGCTGCCCAAGGTCGACAAGCTCAGCCAGGAGAAGCTCGCGGAGGTCGACGCCTACGAGCGTCGCCACCGCAACCGCAAGCAGGTGCTGGAGCGCATCCAGCGCCGCCGCGAGCCGGCGGCGACCAGCCGCTGAGGGCCCCGCGCTCGAGGGGTGCCCGAGGCGGCCAGGTGATCGCCGGGGGCGGGTTCCAACGCTTTCACCATCCCCGCGTGCCCGGGCCGCCCTTGAAGGGCCCGCGCACGTCGGGGGTGATCCACCCGCCGTAGAAGTCGCCCGGCTGGGCGGCGACGCGCTCGTCGCCCAGCAGGCAGGCGTCCATGCGCGAGGGGTAGAAGCAGACATGGTCGCGCAGGGCCGCGTAGCGCTCCACGGGAGCGCGGTAGGTCCACGCCGCGCGCCGCTCGTGCCGCCCACCGGCGGCCACGTCGAGGTAGGTGGCCCGGCCCTTCCACTCACACAGCGACCGCCCGCCACCGGGCGTGAGCACGCCCTCCACCACATCCCCGGGCGGGACGTAGATCGTCGGCGGATGGCTGGTCTCGAGCACCCGCAGCGCCGAGGCGGAGTCGACGATTGTCAGCCCGCCCAGCTCGATGCGCACGCGCCGGGGCTCGGGCTCCAGCGCGGGCGGGCGCGGATAGTCCCAGACGGACTTGCTCATCGGGCGAGCGTACGCCCTCGGCTTGCGCCTTCGCCCCCGGGCAGGCCCTCCCGCCCCGGTAGCTTGCGCACTCATGGACACCCCCGCACGCAGGATCGCCATCAGCGTGTTGGCCATGGCCCTCGTCGTCGTCGCCTTGCTCGCCTTCCGCACGGCGGGTCAGGACGAGGAGGACCAGCGCACGGCGGCCCGGGAGAGCACCCAGTCTCAGCCCTCCGAGGAGGCGTCCGGGGGCACGCTGCAGGGCGGCACCCGAAACGACGGCGGAGCGCAACCGGGCGGCGACCGGGCGCAGCCCACGGCCCGACTGACCCTGCGCGACGGCGAGGTCGTCGGCGGCCGGCAGACCATCGAGGTCCGGGTGGGCGAGGAGGTCACGCTGGCCCTCACCAGCGACGTCAGCGACGAGGTGCACGTGCACGGCCTCGATCGCTACGCGGACCTCGAGGCCGGGCGCACCGAGGAGCTGTCCTTTACGGCCGAGACCGAGGGGGTCTTCGTGGTGGAGGCACACGACGCGGGGACGCTGCTGGCCGAGCTGGAGGTCTCCTCCTAGGCAAGGGGTGGCAGGCGGCCGGCCGGGCGGGCCGGCGGGGGACCCGCTACGCTGCTCGGCCGCATGGCACGTCCCCGCACCACCGCCAAGCGCAAGTCGACCCGCCTCACGGGCGGCAAGCGACCCAAGCGCCGCCAGCTCAAGCCCGAGGACGAGGCGCGCATCATCTACCGCGACCCCGAGTTCCTCGGCCAGTTCCTCTCCCCGCGGGGAAAGATCCGCTCCCGCCGCCAGACCGGGCTCAGCCGCCGGCAGCAAGCGCGCCTGGCTCGCGAGGTGAAGCGCGCCCGCGAGGTGGCGCTGCTGCCCTACGTGGGCGAGGAACGCCGCGGCGAGGACGACCGTCCGCGGCGGCGTCGCGACGACGACCGCTGAGCGCGGGCCCGTCGCGCGCGGAGATGCCCGACACCAACTCCTTCCACGCCCGCTCCACCCTGTCGGTCGGCAACCGCGAGCTGGAGATCTTCCGCCTCGACGCCCTGCAGCCGCGCTTCGACGTCGCGCGCCTGCCCTTCTCGCTGAAGATCCTGCTCGAGAACCTGCTGCGCACGGAGGGCAACGGCTGGGTGGCCCGCGAGGACATCGAGGCGCTGGCCCAGTGGGACGCCAAGGCCGAGCCCGCCGAGGAGATCGCCTTCAAGCCCGCCCGCGTGGTCATGCAGGACTTCACCGGCGTGCCGGCCATCGTCGACCTGGCGGCCATGCGCGACGCGATGGCCGACATGGGCGGGGACCCCCGGAAGATCAACCCGCTGGTGCCCGCCGAGCTGGTCATCGACCACTCGGTGCAGGTCGACGTCTTCGGCACGCCCGACGCCTTTGCCAGGAACGCCGAGCGCGAGTTCGAGCGCAACCAGGAGCGCTACGCCTTCCTGCGCTGGGGCCAGGGGGCCTTTGACGGCTTCTCGGTGGTGCCACCCGACACGGGCATCGTCCACCAGGTCAACCTCGAGTATCTCGCGCGCGTGGTCTTCGTCGAGGACGGGGACTCGTCGCATCCGCCCCGCGCCTACCCCGACACGCTCGTGGGCACCGACTCGCACACCACGATGATCAACGGCCTGGGTGTGCTGGGCTGGGGCGTGGGAGGGATCGAGGCCGAGGCGGTCATGCTCGGCCAGCCGATGTCGATGCTCATCCCGCAGGTGACGGGCTTCAGGCTCACCGGCGAGCTGCCCGAGGGTGCCACCGCGACCGATCTGGTGCTCACCGTCACCCAGCGCCTGCGCGAGAAGGGCGTGGTGGGCAAGTTCGTCGAGTTCCACGGGCCGGGGGTGGCCAAGCTGCCGCTGGCCGACCGCGCGACCATCGGCAACATGAGCCCCGAGTTCGGCTCGACCTGTGCCATCTTCCCTATCGACCAGGAGACGCTGCGCTACCTGACCTTCTCGGGGCGCCCCCCCGAGCAGGTGGAGCTCGTCGAGGCCTACAGCAGGGAGCAGGGCCTGTGGCACGACGCCGACAGCGAGGCACCGACCTATTCGGACACCATCGAGCTCGACCTGGGCGAGGTCGAGCCCTCCCTGGCCGGGCCCAAGCGCCCGCAGGACCGCGTGTCGCTGAGCGCCAGCAAGGAGACCTTCCGCGCCGCGCTGGCCGACCTCATCGGCGACGACGCCAAGGACCGCCTGGTGGACGCCCACGACGAGGCCGTGGCCGAGACCTTCCCGGCCTCGGACCCCACCAGCGAGCAGCACCCGGGGCACCAGGACCTGCCCCACCGCCGGCCCTCGGCCCCCGCCGTGGCCGCCGGCACGGTGATCGCCGACAAGTCGGCCACCGCCGTCGACGTGACCATGGACGGCGAGACCTTCAAGCTCGACCACGGCCATGTCGTCATCGCGGCCATCACCAGCTGCACGAACACCTCCAACCCGTCCGTGATGCTCGGTGCGGGAATCCTGGCCCGCAACGCCGTCGAGCGCGGGCTGGCCAGCCAGCCCTGGGTCAAGACCTCCCTGGCGCCGGGCTCCAAGGTCGTGATGGAGTACTACGAGCGCGCCGGGCTCATCGCGCCGCTCGAGGCGCTGGGCTTTCACCTGGTCGGCTACGGGTGCACGACCTGCATCGGCAACTCCGGGCCGCTGCCCGAGGAGGTCTCCCGCGCCGTGGTGGGCCAGGACCTCTCGGTCTGCTCGGTGCTGTCGGGCAATCGCAACTTCGAGGGGCGCATCAATCCCGACGTGAAGATGAACTACCTCGCCTCGCCGCCGCTGGTGGTCGCCTATGCGCTGGCCGGCACGCTGGACGTCGACCTGCACGCCGAGCCGCTGGGCCAGGACCGCGAGGGCAAGGACGTGTACCTGCGCGACATCTGGCCCTCCGCGCAGGAGGTCGCCCAGACCATCGAGGAGGCCGTGCGCAGCGACATGTTCCGCTCCTCCTATGCCGAGGTCTTCGCCGGGGACCAGCGTTGGAACTCGCTGGAGGTGCCCGAGGGCGACCGCTTCGCCTGGGAGCCCGACTCGACATACGTGCGCCAGCCGCCCTACTTCGAGGGCATGCCCGCCGAGCCCGCGCCGGTGGCCGACATCGAGGGCGCGCGCGTGCTGGCCAAGCTGGGCGACAGCGTCACCACCGACCACATCTCGCCGGCGGGCGCGATCAAGGACGACGCGCCGGCGGGCGTGTACCTCCAGGAGCACGGGATCACCAGGCGCGAGTTCAACTCCTACGGATCGCGGCGGGGCAACCACGAGGTGATGGTGCGCGGCACGTTTGCCAACGTCCGCCTGCGCAACCAGCTTCGCCTGGACGGGCGCGAGCTTCCCGAGGGTGGCGTGACGGTCAAGGACGGCGAGCAGACCTCGATCTACGAGGCCTCGATGGCCTACCAGGCCGAGGGCGTGCCCCTCGTCGTGCTCGGCGGCAAGGAATACGGCTCGGGCTCGTCGCGCGACTGGGCGGCCAAGGGCACCAGCCTGCTGGGTGTCAGGGCCGTCATCGCGGAGTCCTTCGAGCGCATCCACCGCTCCAACCTGGTGGGCATGGGCGTGCTGCCCCTGCAGGCCGACGTCTCCGAGCTCACCGGCGAGGAGGAGATCTCGGTCACCGGACTGGCCGAGGCGCTGAACGCCGGCGACCTCCCCCGCGAGGTGACCGTAAAGGCCGGCGCGCGCGAGCTCACCGCGACGGTGCGCATCGACACGCCCAAGGAGGCGGAGTACTTCCGCCACGGGGGCATCCTGCCCTACGTGCTGCGTTCGCTGCGCGCAGAGGGCTAACGCGGCCGGCGCCGGCGGACGAGCCTGCTCAGTCCCGCTAGGCCGCCGGGATCTCCACGCGCAGGCGCTCGATCATCCTGTCGACGCGTGCGGAGAAGGCGGTCCCGTCGAGGCCCAGGGTGCTGGCCGCTTCGGCGGGCGGCGTGCCCTCCAGCAGCATGCCCAGGATCGGCATGTCCACGTCGTCCAGCACCCTCGCGGCCTCCTGGCGGTGCTCGGCGCCGACGGGCGGGAGGACCTTGTCCCCGCGGGCCACGGAGCGGATCGCCTCGTAGAGCTCCTGGGCGGGCGCGCCCTTGTGCACGAGCCCGTCGGCGCCGGCCAGCACCGCGGGGATGGCAAGCGAGCCGTCGGCGTAGGCCGAGTAGAGCAGGACGGCGGGAGCGGGGACCATGCGCTTCAGTCGCCGGCACACCTGCAGGCCGTCCTCGCCGGGCAGGTGGTAGTCCAGCAGGACCAGGTCGGGGTGTGTGCGCGCCAGCAGCGGCCCCAGCTCGCCCGCGTCGGTGGCGGCCCCCAGGGGCACCAGTCCCGGCTCGGCACGCAGGACGGCCGAGAGGCCGGCCCGCAGGGCCGGGTGGTCGTCGACGATCACCAGTCGAATCATGCGCTTGGGGCTCTCCCTCTCTCCGGCGCAGCCGCTAGACCTCTTGCAGGGCCTCGGCGAGCGGGACCTCGAGGGCCACCACCGTCCCGCCACCCTCGGCGCCGGCCACATCGAGGCGACCGCCGATGGTGGCGGCGCGCTCGCGCATGGAGCGCAGGCCGCTGGAGCCCGGTCGAAGCTCGCCGGGCAGTCCCTTGCCATCGTCGCGGACGATGATGCGCAGCGTATCGGGGTCGCCGTCCAGCCTCACCTCGATGTGCCGCGCGCCGGCATGGCGCACGGCGTTGGTCAATGCCTCGCCGGCGATGCGCGTGGCGTGGGCGGCCACGAGGGGTGGCAGCGCGGGCGCCGTACCGTGCACGTCGATCCGCGCCCGCGTGGCGCTGGCCAGCTCCTGCGCGCGGTGGGCGACGATCTGCTCCAGCGGACGGCCGTCCAGCGGCTCGCGCAACTCGGCCACGCTGGTGGCCATGTCGCCGGTGGCCGCGCTCAGCTCGTCGAGCGCCTGGTCGAGCAGAGGTCCTTCGCGCTCGCCCACGCGGTCGCGCACCATGCTCAGCACGAGGTGAGCGGCGTGCACGCGCTGCTTGGCCGAGTCGTGCAGCTCCCACGCGATGCGCTGGCGCTCGGTCTGCACGGCCAGGCGCTCGGAGCGCTCGCGCTCCTCGCTCAGGCGGTCGAGCAGTCGCTGGGCATAGGCCAGCGCGACGGCCACGAGCAAGGGGGTCAGCAGCCGTGTGGTCACCGTCTCCAGGCTTACCGCGCTCTCGATGGTGTTGGCCTCCAACGTGGTGAGGACGCCCACCATGAAGTAGACGAGGCTGAAGGCCCCGCCCCAGGCGATCGCGCGGCGAAAGGGCAGCGTGGTGGCCGGCAGCACGAGCGCGGTGACGGCCAGCAGGTAGAAGGGCGAGCGCCACGTCTGCGAGGCGACGATGAGGGCGAACCCGACCACCGCGTCGGCGATCCAGGCCGCCGGGGAGCGCTGCAGGCCCTCCACCCGGACGAAGGCCAGGCAGCTGAGCACGGCGTAGAGCAGGCAGGCGCCGATCAGCGCCACGTCGCGCGTGCTCTCCGCGGTCACCCCCACCAGCGCGATGCCCACCAGCGCGGCCACCACCCGGGTGAGCACGAACAGGTCCAGCCAGCGGTGGGAGTCGCTGATCACGCGCCGTCGCCCACCGCGAGGAAGCGCTCGGCCAGCGCCGCAAAGAAGTCCCCGCGCGTGATGATGCCCTGCACGCGCCCGCCGTGGGCGACCGGCACGATCAGCACACGATGGTGGAGGAAGATCTCGGCGACCTGGGCGTCGGACCAGTCCTCGTCGACGTCGACGTGCTCGCGGTTCATGTGGCGCTCGACGGGCTCCATCCCACAGGAGCTTCGCTTCTCCAGCTCGGCCTCCAGCGAGCGGGGGACGAAGCCCGCGTAGCGCAGCTGACTCAGGTAGCCGGGAAACAGCGCGGTGAAGAACTCGCGCTCGCCGAAGATGCCCACGAGGCGGTCGTCGTCGTCGACCACCGGCAGGGCGGGTACCCCGGCGTCGCGGAGGGCCCCGACCGCCTCTCGCACGGTGGTAGCGATGCGCAGCAGCGCGACCGGACGGACGAGGTCGTGGCTGAGCGAGCGCGGCGACATGGCTCAGAGGTAACGCAGAGAGATGTAGGCGGTGGCCAGCACCATGGAGATGATGACGACCGGGAGGCCGATCTTCAGGAAGTAGAGGAAGCCGATGCGCTGCCCCGCCCGCTCTGCCATGCCTGAGGCGGCCACGTTGGCGGCCGCCGCGATGATCGTGGCGTTGCCCCCGAAGCACGCACCCAGGGCCAGGCTCCACCAGTAGGCGTCGTCGCCCTCGGGCCCCTGCAGCTGTTCGACCACGGGGATCATGGTCGCCGTGAAGGGGATTTTGTCCACCACGCCCGAGCCGATGGCCGACACCCAGGTGATGCCAAGCAGCTCGGCGGTACGGTTGCCGTCGGTCAGGGCGGCGATGGCCTGGGCGATCTGCTCGATGGCCCCGGTCTCCTCCAGCGCCCCGACCATCACGAACAGGCCGATGAAGAAGAAGAGCGTCGGCCACTCGATCCCGCGCAGCGCCTCCTCGACCGACTGGCGCGTGACCAGCAGCATCACGGTGGCGCCGGCCAGGGCGACGGTGGCCGGCTCGATGCCCAGCTGGCGGTGGACGAAGAAGGCCAGGATGGTGATGCCCAGGATCGGCAGCGTGCGCTTGAGCTCCTCGCGGTCCTCGATGGAGCGCCGCGCGTCGAGCTCCATCACGCGTTCGCGCGCCTCGGGCGCGATGGCCAGCTTCCCGCGAAAGACGACGTAGAGCAGCGCGACCACCACCACCAGCGTGAGCAGGGCGATGGGGGCGAGGTTGACGATGAAGTCCAGGAACGAGAGCTCGGTCGCCCCGGCGATGAGGATGTTGGGCGGGTCGCCGATGAGGGTGGCGGTGCCCCCGATGTTGGAGGCGATGATCTCGATGACCACCAGCGGGATCGGGTCGATGTCCAGCGCGTCGGCCAGCAGGAAGGTGATGGGGACCATCAGCAGGACGGTCGTGAGGTTGTCCAGAAAGGCCGACAGCAGCGCCGTCGTCCCCGCCAGCGCGATGGTCACGGCCAGCGGCTTTCCCTTCGCGAGCTGGCCGGCGCGAATCGCGAAGTAGGTGTAGACGCCCGTCGTCTCGGTGATCTTGACGATGAGCATCATCCCGGCGAGCAGGCCGATGGTGTTCCAGTCCACCGCCTCGATCGCGGTCTCCTGGTCGATGACCTGGGTGAGCAGGACGGCGATCCCGCCCAGCAGTGCCACCTTGGTGCGGTCCACCCGCTCGGAGGCGATGGCCACCAGGGCGGCGGCGAAGATGGCGATCGCCAGGGGCACCTTGCCAACCAGCGTAGACGATCTGCTACAACGCGCTCGTGCCCACGATCCCCCAGCGCGAGCTGCGCAACAACATCAGCGAGGTGCTGCGACGGGCGGAGGCCGGGGAGCGCTTCACCATCACCGTGGACGGCCGCCCGGTGGCCGATCTGGGGCCTACCGGGGCGGTGCGCCGGCCGGCTTCAGCGGCCGATCTCGCTCGCATCCTCGCCGACATACCCGCTGACGCGGGCTGGGCCGACGACCTCGCGCGCGAGCGCGAGAACGAGCGCGCCGCGGCCCGCGATCCGTGGGCTCCTTGAGCGTCCTGCTCGACACCAGCGTCCTGCTTCGCGTCCCCGGTGGTCACCAGCGCGCCGTGGCGGACCACTGGGCGATCAGCGTCGTGACGATCGGCGAGCTGGAGGCCGGCATCCTCCTGGCCACGGAGGGCTCGATGCGCGCGCAGCGCCTGCGCCATCTGGCCGCCGTGCTGGAGGTCTCGCCCGTCCTCGCGGTGGACCGGGCCGTCGCCGCCCGCTACGGCGAGCTGCGGGCGGCGAGCGGGCGGGTGCCCTCCAACGACCTGTGGATCGCCGCCACGGCGCTGGCCCATGGGATGCGGCTCGTCACCGCGGACCGCCAGCAGGCCGCCCTGCCGGTGGTGGCCACCACCCTGGTCGGCTGAGGCTCGGCGAACGCACCGGGAGATCCGGGCACCCCGCGCGGGCGCAAGGTCCCGGCGCATAGGCTCCCCGCATGCCCGTGCCCGACCTCCTCCTGCGCCTGCTCACCGCCGCCGGCCCCTCCGGCCACGAGACCGCCCCCGCCGCCGTGTGGCGGGCGGCCGCCGAGGACTTCGCCGTGGTCAGCGGCGATGTCATGGGCTCCTCCGTGGCGCGCGTGGACGGCACGGCCGGCGGTCCGTCGCTGGCGGTCATCGGCCACATCGACGAGATCGGCCTCATCGTCACCCACGTCGACGACAAGGGCTTTCTCTTCTTCGCCGGCGTCGGCGGGTGGGACCCCCAGATCCTGGTCGGCCAGCGCGTCGGGGTGGTCGGCCCCGACGGGGTCGTGCCGGGCTTGATCGGCAAGAAGCCAATCCACCTGCTGCGCGACGAGGAGCGCAAGAAGGTCGCCGAGCTGCGCGACCTGCACATCGACATCGGCGCGGCCAGCGCCGAAGAGGCGCGCGAGGTCGTCGGGGTCGGTGACGTCGCCGTGCTGGCGGGCGAGCCGGTGGAGTTGCGCGGCGGACGGCTGGCCTCGCGCGCCCTGGACAACCGCCTGGGCGCCTACATCGCGCTGGAGGCCGCGCGGCGCATCGCCGACGGCGGTGGGTCGCCCGGCGACGTGCTGGCCGTGGCCAGCGTGCAGGAGGAGATCACCATGGCCGGCGCGCACACCAGCGCCTTCGCCCTGGAGCCCGCCGCCGCAGTGGTCGTCGACGTGACGCACGCCAGCGATGCGCCCGGCGTGGACCCCAAGGAGGCGGGCGACCACGGCCTGGGCAGCGGCGCGGCGATCAAACGCGGGTCCACCCTGCACCCGCTGCTGAGCTCCATGTTGCTCGACGTGGCCCGCGAGGAACAGATCGCCCACAGCGTGGAGGTCTCCGCCGCGCGCACCGGGACCGACGCCGACGCCGTGCACCTGCAGCGCGCGGGCATTCCCACCGCGGGCGTCTCCATCCCGCTGCGCTACATGCACTCGCCGGTAGAGACGGTGCAGCTGGAGGACATCGACGCGTGCGTGCAGCTCATCGCCGGGCTCGCACAGCGTCTGGCCACCGGAACCTCGTTCGCGCGCTGAGCGCCGGCGTGCTGCTGCTGTTCGACATCGACGGGACGCTGGTGCAGGGCGCCTCCGAGGCCCACGCCGCCGCCATCCACGAGGCCATCGCCGAGATCTGGGGCGTGGACGTGCGCGCCGCGCGTTCGGCCATCGAGGCCGCCGGGCGCACCGACCTGGAGATCTCCCGGGCGCTGCTGACCGCGATGGACGTGCCCGCGCGCGACATCGACGCGGGCATGGGGCGCCTGCGCACCGCGGCCGGCGAGGCCTACGCGCGGCTGGTTCCCGACGACCTCACCGATCGGGTGACGCCCGGAGTGCCCGAGCTGCTGGCCGGCCTCGCCGACCGCGACGGCGTGCTGCTCTCGCTGGTCACCGGAAATCTGGAAGCGGTTGCGCGCCTCAAGCTGCGCGCCGCGGGCCTGGGGGGCTGGTTTCCCGTCGGCCAGGGCGCCTTCGGTTCGGACAGCGAGGACCGCACTCGCCTGCCCGCGGTGGCTCGCGCCCGCGCGGGCGGGGACGGCGAGGGCGGGCCGGGTTCGTATCCCCGTGAGGACACCGTGGTCATCGGCGACACGCCCCGTGACGTCGCCTGCGCGCGCGTGGACGGGCTGCGCTGCATCGGGGTGACCACCGGGCCTTGCGCGGCCGCCGACCTGACCGGCGCCGACGAGGTCGTGGCCGGCGCGCGCGAGGTGGCGGGGGCCCTCGAGCGCCTGGGGCTGTAGAGCTACCGTTCGCCGCGCATGTCCACCCAGTACATCTTCACGATGCACCAGCTCACCAAGGTGCATCCGCCCGACAAGACGGTCCTCAAGGATCTGACCCTGGCCTTCCTGCCCGGGGCCAAGATCGGCGTGCTCGGCTACAACGGCGCGGGCAAGTCGACGGTGCTGCGCATCATGGCCGGGGTGGACACCGACATCCGCGGCGACGCGCGCCTGGCCAGCGACGCCAGCGTCGGGCTGCTCGAGCAGGAGCCCCACCTCGACGAGACCAAGGACGTCAAGGGCAACGTCGAGGAGGGCGTGGCGGAGGCCAAGGGCCTGCTCGACCGCTTCAACGAGCTGGCCATGAACTACTCGGACGAGACCGCCGACGAGTTCGCGCGCCTGCAAGGCGAGATCGACGCCGCGGGGGCCTGGGACCTCGACTCCCAGCTCGAGCAGGCCATGGACGCGCTGCGCCTGCCCCCGGCCGAGACCGACGTGACCCGCCTGTCGGGTGGCGAGCGCCGGCGCGTGGCGCTGTGCCGTCTGCTGCTGCGCGCCCCTGACCTGCTGCTGCTCGACGAGCCCACCAACCACCTCGACGCCGAGTCGGTGGCCTGGCTGGAGCGCCATCTGGCCGAATACCGCGGCGCCGTCGTGGCCGTCACCCACGACCGCTACTTCCTGGACAACGTGGCGGGCTGGATCCTCGAGCTTGACCGGGGCAAGGGGATCCCCTACCAGGGCAACTACTCGGGCTGGCTGGAGCAGAAGGCCAAGCGCTTGGAGACGGCCGAGCGCCAGGAGAAGGCCCGCCAGCGCACGATCGCCCAGGAGCTCGAGTGGGTGCGCCAGAACCCGCGCGGGCGCCAGACCAAGGCCAAGGCGCGCCTGGCCAACTACGAGGCGCTGCTGGCCCAGGAGGCCGAGGCCAAGCTCGACCAGGTGCAGATCCACATCCCCGCGGGTCCGCGCCTGGGCGACGTGGTCGTGCAGGCCGACGCGCTGAGCAAGGGCTTCGGCGACCGCCTGCTGATCGAGGACCTCTCCTTCGACCTTCCCCGCGGGGGCATCGTCGGCGTGATCGGCCCCAACGGCGCGGGCAAGACCACGCTGTTTCGGATGGTCACCGGCCAGGAGCAGCCCGACGCGGGCGCGCTGCGCGTGGGCGACACCGTCGACCTGGCCTACGTCGACCAGTCACGCGACGCGCTGGACGACGAGCGGACCGTCTGGGAGGAGATCTCCGGCGGCGAGGACCAGCTCAAGGTCGGGGAGCGCTGGCTCAATTCCCGCCAGTACTGCGCATCGTTCAACTTCAAGGGCTCCGACCAGTCCAAGAAGGTCGGCAAGCTCTCGGGCGGCGAGCGCAACCGCCTGCACCTGGCCAAGCTGCTGCGCACCGGCGGCAACCTGCTGCTGCTCGACGAGCCCACCAACGACCTCGACGTCGACACGCTGCGTGCCCTGGAGGAGGCGCTGCTGAGCTTCGCCGGGTGCGCCGTGGTGATCTCCCACGACCGCTGGTTCCTCGATCGTGTGGCCACCCATGTGCTGGCCTTCGAGGGCGACTCGCAGGTGCGCTGGTTCGAGGGCAACTTCGAGGCCTACGAGGAGCATCGCCGCGAGCAGGTCGGCGCGGACGCCGACCGCCCGCACCGCATCACCTACAAGAAGCTCACGCGGGCCTAAGAAAAGCCGGGCCTCTCGCCGGCGGGCTCTCCCCCGCCGGCCTCGCGCTCCAAGCCGGGCTCCGCGCGCTCGCGCACGCGCAGCTGGCTGAGCAGCACGCCGCACACCCCGGCCAGCCCGGCCCAGAGCAGAAAGAGAGGGTTCGCGTCGTCGAAGAAGGTGTCCAGCGCCAGGAACACGAAGCCATAGGTGGCCAACCCGAGCCCGGCGCGCAGGGCGCCGACGGTGGCCTTCTCGCCCGCGGACGCACGGCGCCCGAACGTGGAGGACAACCCGACGGCGAGCACGACCACGCCCCCGGCGACGGCGATGACGGCGATCTGGCTGCCCTCGAGCCGGAGTATCGCCGCGATCAGACCCGCGATCAGGGCAAGTCCCACGGAGACGACCAGTGGGGGGAGGGCACGGTCGGGCATGGTCGGGGTGTTCCCTCGGGTGCCCTCGCACACGCATCCGCCGCTACCCTCGAGGGCCGCCCATGACCATCGTCCTGGACCTCGAGCAGTCGCTGCTCCTGCTGGAGCTCGAGCCCCCCTTCGACAAGCGCGACGTCCAGCTCGCGCGGCGCAGGCTGGCCAAGGTGTGGCATCCGGACCTGGCCCCGCCCGGGCGCCAGCTCGAGCACGAGCGCCACCTCAAGGCGATCAACGAGGCGGCCGACCAGCTCGGGTCGCTGGCCGAGGACTCGCGTGGCGGGCGGGTCACCAAGAATGCCGTGCGCGCCAGCGCCGCGGCGGCGCGCGCCGCGCGTGCGGAGGCCGGCCGGCGCGCCTACGAGGAGAGC
>DASZCY010000028.1:0-8527 GCA_035942615.1 Solirubrobacteraceae bacterium
TACGAGGGGTGAGCCGTGCCTGAAGCGGTCATCGTCGACGCCGTGCGCACGCCCATCGGGCGGGCTTTCAAGGGCTCGCTCAAGGACGTGCGGGCCGACGATCTGGCCGCCGTCCCGATCCGCGCGCTCATAGGGCGCAACGCGGGCGTGGACTGGGCTCAGACCGGCGACCTGATGATGGGCGCCGCCTCGGGGATCGGTGAGCAGGCCTACAACGTGGGGCGCAACGCCGCGCTGCTGGCCGGGCTGGACCACCATGTCCCCGCCTGCACGGTCAACCGCTTCTGCGCCTCCTCGCTACAGACGATCCGCATGGCCTACCACGCCATCCGGGCCGGCGAGGGCGACCAGTACATCGCCGCCGGGGTCGAGGCGGTCTCGCGCGCCGGGCTGGGCGCGGCCATCCCCGACGAGGCCAAGCACCCCCAGCTCGACGGCGGCGAGGGTTCGGCCTATGACGTCTACATCCCCATGGGGTTGACTGCCGAGAACGTGGCCGAGCGCTGCGGCGTGTCACGCCAGGCTCAGGACGAGTGGGCGGCGATCTCGCAGAACCGCGCCGTCGACGCTCGCGACTCGGGCCACTTCGACCGCGAGATCGTCGAGGTCGTCACGCCCGAGGGCAGCACCGTCGCCCGCGACGACGGCCCGCGGCCGGGCACCACCGTGGAGAAGCTGGCCGAGCTCAAGCCCGCCTTCCGCGAGGACGGCACGGTCACCGCGGGCAACGCCTGCCCCCTCAACGACGGCGCCGCCGCCGTGCTGGTGATGGCCGAGGAACGCGCGCGGGAGCTCGGGCTCACGCCTCGACCCGAGGGGCGCATGACGGCGCACAGCGGGTAGTTCCCACCCATGGGTACCGTGAGCACGGTCACCGCCGGGGAGTCGCTGTGGCTGGGCAGCGAGGACCCCGAGTCGCGCCCGGGCGAGCCGGTCCCCGACGCGGTGTTCGACGTCGCCGTCCTCGGAGGCGGCATCGCGGGGATCACCACGGCGCTGCTGGCCCGCCGCGACGGTGCGCGCGTGGCGGTCATCGAGGCCGGGCGGGTGGCGGGCGGGGTCACCGGCGCGAACACGGCGAAGGTCACCGCGCTGCAGTCGACGGTGCTGTCGACGATCCGCGCCCAGCACGGCGACGAGGCCACGACGGTGTACGCGCAAGCCAGCCTGGCCGGGGTCGAGCAGGTCGCCGCGCTGGCCGGCGAGGAGGGCATCGACTGCGATCTCGCACGCCGGCCGGCCTTCACCTACGCCGCCGAGGAGTCCGAGCTGCCGGCGGTCAGCGCCGAGCACGACGCGGCCCGCAAAGCGGGATTGCCCACCGTGCTCACCGACGATGTCGACCTGCCCTATCCGGTCGCGGGTGCCGTGCGCTTGGATGACCAGCTCGAGTTCCACCCGGTCCGCTACGTGCGCGGGCTCGCCGCGGCAGTCGGCGGCGACGGCTCGGTGGTGGCCGAGGGAACCCGGGCCCTGGCCGTCGAGAGCGGCTCGCCGTGCCGGGTGCGTACCACCGGGGGGACGGTCAGGGCCCGCCAGGTGGTGGTGGCCACGCACTACCCGCTGCTGGACCGCGGGCTGTTCTTCGCCCGCCTGGAGCCCGAGCGATCCTACGCCATCGCCGCGCGGGTGCGTGGCGCGCTTCCCCAGGGCCTGTCCATCAGCGCCGGGAGCACCACGCGCTCGCTGCGCTCCTACGGGGACCTGCTCATCGTCGGCGGCGAGGGCCACCAGACCGGCGCCCGCGAGGCCACCCAGGAGCGTTTCGCGCGCCTGGAGGAGTTCGCGCACCGCCACTGGGACGTCGAGGCCATCACCCACCGCTGGTCGGCCCAGGACCCCGCGAGCTACGACCAGCTGCCGGTCGTGGGGGCCTACGTGCCCCGCTCCTCGCGCCTGTTCGTGGCCTCCGGATTCATGAAGTGGGGCCTGAGCGGCGGGACCATGGCGGCGATGGTGCTGCGCGACCTGCTCGGCGGGCGCGGGCACCCGTGGGCGCCGACCTTCAGCCCCAGCCGGCTGTCGCCCCGCTCGGCCCCCAAGCTGGCGCGGATGAACGCCCAGGTCGGCGCGGAGTTCGTCGGTGACCGCCTGCGCCGGCCCGACACGGCCGAGGTCTCGGGCGTGCCGCCCGGAGAGGCCCGCGTGGTCCGCGACGGGCGAGGCAGGAAGGGCGTCTTTCGCGACGAGGAGGGCGCCCTGCACGGCGTGTCGCTGCGCTGCACGCACATGGGGTGCCTGGTGCGCTTCAACGCCGCCGAGCGCAGCTGGGACTGCCCGTGCCACGGGTCACGCTTCGATGTCGACGGGGCGGTGCTCGAGGGGCCGGCCGTGAAGCCGCTGGAGCGCCGCTGAGCGGCGCGGGCGGGCGGGCCTACTTGGGGGCCATCCGCAGCGCGCCGTCCAGGCGGATCGTCTCGCCGTTGAGCATGGTGTTCTCGACGATCTGGCAGGCCAGCTGACCGTATTCCCGGGGACGGCCCAGGCGCGGGGGAAAAGGAATGGTGGCGCCCAGCGCGTCGCGGGCCTCGGGGGGAACGGCGGCCATCAGGGGCGTGTCGAACAGGCCGGGAGCGATGGTGTTCACGCGAACGCCGTGGCGGGCCAGGTCGCGCGCCGCGGGAAGGGTCATCCCCACCACGCCTCCCTTCGAAGCGCTGTAGGCGATCTGGCCGATCTGCCCGTCGAAGGCGGCGATGGAGGCGGTGTTGACACAGACACCCCGCTCGCCGTTGCCATCGGGTTCGTTGACGAGCATGGCAGCGGCAGCCAGGCGCAGCACGTGGAAGGTGCCGACCAGGTTGATGGCAATGACCGTCTCGAAGGGCTGGGTGTGGTGGGCCCCGTGGCGGGAGGCGGTGCGCTCAGCCCAGCCGATTCCCGCACAGTTGACCGAGATGCGCAGGCCACCGGGGAGGCCCGCCGCCGCGGCGACCGCGGCCTCGACCTGCTCGGGCTCGGTGACGTCAGCGGCGATGAAGGCAGCGCGCTCCTCCAGCGCGCCCGCCACGGCGGCGCCCCTGTCATCGTCGAGGTCGGCGATGGTGACATGGGCCCCGCGTGCGTGCAGGGCATGCGCGGTGGCCTCGCCTAGTCCCGAGGCACCGCCCACGACGAGCGCCGCGCTCCCCTCGACGTTCATCGCAGGCGCGCCAGGCTGAGGGCGTAGAGGCCGTGCGGATCGGTCAGCCAGGCGGCCAGCTCCAGGCCCGCCGCAGCCAGGTCGCCCTCCACCCGCGCGCGGGTGAACTTCGTCGAGATCTCGGAGCGCATCTCCTCGCGGGCGCGGAAGTCGATGGCCAGGTCGAGCGCGGGCACGTCGACCCACTGGCGCGCCAGCGCGCGCAGGCGGATGTCGATCCACTCCCGGTCACGGTCGAAGAAGGCCACGTGCTCAAAGGCCCCGAGGTCGAAGGTGGCGCCCAGCTCGCGGTTCATCACCGTGAGCAGATTGGCGTTGAAGGCCGCCGTCACTCCGGCGGCGTCGTTGTAGGCCGCCTCCAGCACGGAGGGGTCCTTGACCAGGTCGGTGCCGATGAGCAGGTGGTCCTCGGGCTGCACGCGCCCGGCCAGGTCGCGCAGGAAGCGCCGGCGCGCCCCCGGCAGAAAGTTGCCCACCGTGCCCCCCAGGAAGGCCAGCACGCGCGGCCCCGCGGGAGCGGGCAGGTGGTCGAGATGGCGCTCGATGTCGCCGACCATGCCGTGCACCGCCACGCCGGGGTGCTCGCCGGCCACCACGGCGGCGCTGGCGCGCACCGTGCTCTCGGAGACGTCCACAGGCACGTAGCGCGCCAGCGTGCCCGCCGCGCTCAGCGCGTCCAGCAGGGCGCGGGTCTTGGGGTCCACCGAGCCGGCGCCCAGCTCCACGAGCTCCGCGGCACGCGTGGTGGCGGCGACCTCGTCCCCGCGCTCGCGCAGGATCGCCGTCTCGGTGCGGGTGGGATAGTACTCGGGCTGCTCGCAGATGAGGTCGAACAGCTCGCTGCCCCGCGCGTCGTAGAGGTGCTTGGGCGGCAGCTCCTTGAACGGGCGCGTCAGGCCATCCAGCACGTCGTCGGCCAGGGTGCGCTCCTCCTCGGCGCGCAGGTAGGAGCTGATCTCGATGGTCTTGGCGGGGGTGGTGGTCATGGATCCCTCGCGAGTCGCACGCCGCCGAAGATCTGGCGGCGCTGGGGCAAATCCCAGTTGCGGAAGGTCCGGCTCCCCACGCGGGGGTGGGTGGCCCACGAGCCGCCGCGCAACACCCGGTAGCCGACCCCGAAGAACACCTCGGAGTACTCCTTGTAGGGGTGGGCCTCGAAGCCCGGATAGCCGGCGAACTCGCTGGCCGTCCACTCCCACGCCTGACCGATGCCGCTGGGTGTCTCCTGATCCCGGGTCGCCGCCCTCTCCCACTCAGCCTCGGTGGGGAGGCGGGCCCCCTGGCTGCGGGCAAAGGCGTCGGCCTCGAACCAGGAGACGTGCAGCACGGGGAGCTCCGGGTCGACCGGGGCTCCGTCCCACCCCTGCGGGTGGGTGATGTCGTACTCCTCCTTCCACGCCCAGCCCTCGTTGGACCACCACTCGCGCCGCTCGTAGCCCCCGCCCTCGGCGAAGGTCAGCCAGGAGGCGTTGGTCACCGGGGTGCGGGCGATGCGAAAGGCGGGCACCTCGACGACGTGACGCGGGCGCTCGTTGTCGAAGGCGAAGCCCTCCGCGGGTGCGCCCATGGAGAAGGTCCCGCTCGGGACGTCGATCCAGTCCCCGGCTGCGGGGCGGGAGAACCTCCGCGCCCCGGCGGGCGGCCAGCCGCCGGGCAACCCGGCGAGGAACAGGGTCTGGCGCATCGTCTCCTGATGCTGGAGCTCGTGGCGGGCCACCATCTCGACCGTGACGCCGTCGCGGAGGCCGCGTTGGTCCAGCACGCCCACGGCGCGTTCGCGCACCTCGTCGAGGTGCGCGAACAGTTCCCGGCCGCGCAGGAACTCGATGTCACCGCGCGCGCAGCGGGGCGTCTCAAAGGCGTCGTACAGCTCGGCCAGGTCGGAACGCAAGAGGTCGAGGCCGCCATGACGGTGGTTGATCCACAGATCCTCGTAGGCGGCGATGTGCCCCAGGTCCCAGGCCAGCGGACTCAGGATCGGTGTCCACACCCGCTCGAGGACGGCGTCGTCAAAGTCGGCCACGAGCGCCAGGGTCCGCTTGCGCGCATCGTCCAGCGCGCCTGTGAGCTCGGTGACGGGGACCACGTCGCCGCCCGGGTACCCGCAACGTGGTCGGCCAAGCGCACGCGTGCGGCGGCGTAAGGACTGGGTAAGGCAGGTCTCCATGCACGAGATCGTCCCCGGCCTGGTCCACTGGAGCGTCGCCCACCCGCGTATCGGCCAGCACGTGGACTCCTACCTGCTCGCCGAGCGCGGGGTGGTACTCAACCCGATGCTTCCGCCCGACGGCCTCGAGCCGCTGCGCACCGGCCCGGCACCGCCCACCGACGTCGTGCTCACCAACCGCCATCACGTGCGCGACACGCCGGCCTTCGTGGAGGCCTTCGACTGCGTGGTCCATGTGCCCGAGGCCGGGCTGGACGAGGTCCGCGCCGGCGGCCTAGATGCCCGCGGGTACGGGCCCGGAGACGAGCTGCCCGGCGCGATGGTCGCCCTGCGCGTCGGGGCCATCAGCGCCGACGAGGCGGCACTGCACGTGCCCTGGGCGGGCGCGGTGGCCTTCGCCGACGGGCTGGTGCGCGAGGACCGTGGCGAAGGTCCGCTGGCCTTCGTTCCCGACGCGCTGATGGGCGATGAGCCGGAAAGGGTCAAGGCCGGGTTGGTGGAGTCGCTGGTGCGGGTGGCCGAGCTGGAGCCGCGCCACCTGTTGCTGGCCCACGGGCGTCCGGTGGTGGGCGACGGGGCGGCGGCGTTGCGTGAGTTCCTGGCGCGTCACCGCTAGAAGCCTGTGTCGCCCTCGCGACCTGGGGGCCCGCCTCCCACGGCTCGCTGCGATCGCCCCATCCGGCCGCCTCCGCCACCCTTGGCGCGGGCTCAACGCGGGTCGGCCGCCGCGTCGCAGATCACCTCGTTCAATCCGTCGCCCAGCAGGGAGGCCGGAGTGGCGGGGTCCGGCTGGCCCAGTGCGCGGTGCAGCGCGTCACGCTTGGCCGCCCCGTCCGCCAGCAGCACGGTGTGGCGCGCGGCGCGCAGCCAGGGCAGGGTGAGCGTGACCCGCCGGGCCGGGGGCTTGGGCGAGTCGTGGATGGCCGCGCACGGGACGTGGTGGGCTTCCAGCAACGGGTGGTGGGCAAACAGCGAGCCGATGTGGCCGTCCTCGCCCACGCCGAGCACGACCATGTCGAGCACGCCATCGGGCACGTGCACGTCGAGCTCGCGGGCGTACAGCCAGGCCGCGTCCTCGGGAAGAGCCTCGCCGTCGACGGGGTGCAGGCGCGGCGGCCCCGCGCCGGCGTGGGCGAACAGCGACCTGTCGATCATGCGGGCATTGGACTGCGGGTCGTCGCGCGGTACGCAGCGCTCGTCGACCAGCCAGACGTGGGCGTGGTCCCACGCAATCTCCATCTCACCCAGCAGCTCGTAGGCGCGTCGCGGCGTGTCCCCGCCGGCCAGCGCGAGGTGGAAGACCCCGTCGTCCCGGCGTGTGTCGGCCAGGCGCGAGGCGAGCTGGTCGGCCAGGCGCACCGCCGCCGCCTCGGCGTCGGGCAGGACGACGACGTCGGTCACGACCTCATCCGGCCCGTGCGCGACTCCGACAGGAAGGCGTACTCGGCGATGGGCGGAAAGCTGCTGTCCGCCAGAGCGAGATCGCCGACCGCGGAGCTCACCCGGCGAGCTCCCGCGCGGCGCCCAGCGCCTCAGCGAAGATGGGGTCACGCAACAGCGCCTGGCGCAGCCCTTCGCCCAGGATGCCCGGCTCCCCTCGGGAGGCGCCCAGCACCGTCCAGGTGCGCTGGGCGCCGGTGCGGTCGGTGCGCCTCGCGCGCAGGCCGCCGGTGCCGCGCGAGAGCTCGAGGGATCCGCCCGAGGTGCCGTGCAGCGCGATGGCGCACAGGCCCGGCACGGCCATCCTGGCGTCGGGCTCCAGGCGCACGCGCACGTCACCCTGGCGCGAGGTCAGCCGGCCGGTCAGGGTGTCGCCGTCGCGCAGCAGCGGCGCGGGGCGCCAGCCCAGCCGTGCGGCCAGCCAGCCGGCCAGCAGCAGCGCGGCGACCCCCGAGTCCCGGCGGTGGCGGACGGTCACCCCGGCCAGGCGGCGCAGCTCGGGGCGCCGGGCGGGCGGGTCGAAGGCGGCGGCCACCCGCTCGCGCCAGGGGGTGCTGCGCAGCCATGACAGGTCGACGACGTACGCGCGCCGGGCCAGCGCCCCCACTCGCTCCAGGGCGGCGCGGGGATCAGGCTCGTCCAGGGAGTCGGTCAGCACCACCTGCGCGATGGGGGGACCGCCGGCGAGGCGGGTGGTCAGCGCGTCGAGCGCCTCGGGGTGCCCATGGGGCGCCCACACCACCGTGGCCACGTCGGTGACCACCAGTGGGTCGACGATGGTGTCCAGGTGGCGGAGGTGTTGTTCGCCCACCGACACGACCACGGTCTCGCGCACCAGCGGCGCGTCGCCGCGCGCCGATCCCGTGACGCTGACGCGCGCGTCGAGCTGGGTGCGGGTGGACGGGCCGGACTCCACCGAGCACACCACCGTGCGCGAGGCGTGCAGGCGCCCCACGCCGCGCAGGCGGTTGGCGACCTCGCCACTCCACGCGCCATCCACCACGCAGACCAGATTGAGCGCGCGCGCGGGCTGGGCGCCCAGCTCGCCGCGCTGGCGCTCGGTCATCAGTGCGCGCAGCGCCGCCTCGATCGCTGCGGGCGAGGTGTCGCGCTCGGACCAGACGCTGTCGACCACCTGCGCCATCAGATGGCCCGCCACCCTCCGTCCAGCAGCGCCTCGGCCTCGGCCGGGCCCTGGGAGCCCGCCGGGTAGGTGGCCAGTCCGGTGGGCTCGGCCGCCCACGCCGCGAGGATCGGCTCGCAGATGGCCCACTGGGCCTCGACCTCGTCGTTGCGGGTGAACAGGGTGGCGTCGCCGCGCATGGCGTCCAGGATCAGGCGCTCGTAGGCCTCGGGCGACTGCGAGAGGAACGCGGTGCCATAGAGGAATTCCATGTTCACCGGACGGACGCGCATCCGCGCGCCCGGGATCTTCGCCCCGAACTTCAGCGTCACCCCCTCGTTGGGCTGAACGGTGAGCACAAGCTGGTTGGCCTGGGGCCCAACCGAGCCGTCCACCCCGAAGGCCTGATGGGGTACGGGCTTCAGGGTCACCGCGATCTCGGTGACCTTGCGCGCCAGGCGCTTGCCGGTGCGCAGCGCGATGGGCACGCCGGCCCAGCGCCAGTTGTCGACCTCCAGGCGCAGGGCGACGTAGGTCTCCGTGCGCGAGTCGGGGGGAACGCCCTCCTCCTCCAGGTAGCCGCGCTGCGGCTCGCCGCCCAGGGTGCCGGCGGTGTACTGGCCGCGAACCGTGTGGCTGGCGACCGCCTCCGGGG
>DASZCY010000029.1:0-8920 GCA_035942615.1 Solirubrobacteraceae bacterium
CCCTGCTGGGGGCCACCGTGCTCGACCTGCTCGAGCGCCACGCCGGCGCGGCGGCGGTCGTGCGCCTGGCCACCCGGCCCCTGGCCGCCGGGGGCGCCCCGGCCGCGCTGGGCGAGGCGTTCGGGGGCACCCCGCCCGGCGAGCTCGAGCGCTCCTGGCGCACCCATCTGGACCGGCTGGCGGGGAGAGGGTGAGCGACGGGCAGGAGACGCGCGTGCCCGCGGGCCGGCGCATCGAGGCGGAAGGACCGCGATCGAGTTCCTACGCTGGGGTGGCCTCTTCTCCTGGAGCCCAGGCCGTCCAAGCTAGGACACCACGCGGTCGCGGGCGTTCATCGTCTCGCCCTGCTGGTCGAGGACGCGCAGGAGCACATTGACGACCTCAGGGTCGAATTGCGTTCCGGCGTTCTGCTCGAGCTCGCGCCGCGCGGCGGCCAGCGGCATCGCAGGGCGGTAGGGGCGGTCGCTGGTCATCGCGTGGTAGGCGTCGCAGGCGAAGACGACCCGGCTGGCGAGCGGGATGTCGCTGCCGGCGAGGCCGTCGGGGTATCCGCCGCCGTCCCAACGCTCATGCTCGGCGCGAATCATCGCCGCCAGGTGCACGAGCGGGTCGATCGCGGCGACCAACCGAGCACCGATGGCGGGGTGCTCGCGCATGAGGCGCCATTCGTCGTCGGATAGCGGGCCCTGCTTGCGAAGGACGGCGTCGGGAACGCCGATCTTCCCGATGTCGTGCAGCAGTGCGAGCTGTTCGACCTCACGGATCTCGTCATCTGAGAGGCCGAGATGCCGCGCTACCAGGCGAGAGAGCTCGACGACCTGTTCTGAGTGCTCGCCGGTGTAGCGGTCGCGCGCGTTGAGCGCGGCTAGCAGGCCGCGGAGGCTCAGGGCCTGGGTCTGAAGGGCCAGTTCGTGCGCCTCGCGCTCGTCGCTTTCGAGCTGCTCGCCGAGCAGGCGCGCGAGCACGTGCATGAACTCGACATCGCGCTCGGCGAGCGCCGGTGCCGCGCTGTGGCTGGCGCAGCACAGCGTCCCGTACAGCCGCCCGTCGGAGAGGCGGACCGGCACCCCGACGTATGCGCCCAGCGACGCGTCGCTTGTGACGTCGAGCGAGCTGACGCGCGGATCCGCCTGGGTGTCGCGGATGATGCTCGGTAGCTGCCCGTCGACGACTCGTTGGCAGTAGGTGTCTTCCAGCGCAATGCCGGCGCCCGGCTCCAAACCAAACGACTCAGCGTCACCCTCAACCCTGCGAATGACCTGCTCGCCGTCCGCGAACTCCGAGAAGTACGCGATCTCCATGCCAAGCTGCGCACGGGCCGCAGCCAACACGCGACTCACCCGATCCGCGCCCGACGCCTGGGGGTCCCCGTGGCTGGCGCTGGCCGCGGCCACCCCGGCGGCGGCCTTCAGCCGCCTGCGGTCGGCGCCTTCTGGCTTGGCCTGGTAAAGGGCCATGTCGGCGCGGAACAGCAGTTGCTCCTTGGTCGGACCGTCAGTGGGCCATTCGGCCACCCCGAACGAGATGGTCACTCCGGCATCGAGGGCGTCGACCGCGCGCTGCACGCGCTGGCCGATAATGACGGCAAACGGGGTTCCGGCCTCGGGAACCAGGACGCCGAACTCGTCCCCCCCGAGCCGGGCGACGCAGTCCTCGGCGCGGATTGATGCGCGCAGGGCATGTGCGACCTCGCGCAACAGCCGGTCGCCCTCGGCGTGACCGTGGTCGTCGTTGACGCACTTGAAGCCGTCCACGTCGAACAGGACAACCGCGAACGCGAGATCGGGCTCCTCGCGCAGCCGCCTGTCCAGCACCTCGTGAAACGCGCGATGATTGGCGAGTCCGGTCAGCGAGTCGGTCACCGCAGAGCGGCTCATGACGCTCAGCAGCCTCGCGTTCTCGGTGAGGCTGAGCACCAGGCGCAGGATCGCGAGCGCGAGGGCCAGGCCGGCCAGCAGCGTGGCCGCGCTGCCGGATGCCGAGAACACGGCGAGCGGGAGACAGGCGATCGCCGCGACGCTGGGAATCCCCACCCCCGCCCAGTGCGCCCGTCTGGCCCGCAACGGCGAGACGGGTTGCCACCCAGCCGCCGAGAAGAACAGCAGGCCCACGGGCCAGCAGACCGCCGAGAGCACGCTGGGGGAGCTGCCGCCGGCCGCGACATCGATCACGTACATGATATCGCCGAGGGCGAGCGTGGCCGCGCCCGCCATGAGCACCAGCAGGTTGCGCCCCGGACGCCAGCTGGTCAGCAGGTAGGCCGAGGCCAAGAACCCGAGGAGGGCAAGGTCGCCCAGGGCGTAGAGCAACTGCCCCGTGACAATGGGGGCCGGGTGGTCACCAGTGAGCGGGGCGATCGCCGCGGCGGCGATGGCCGGCAGCACCAGGGCACCGATGGCCGCATCGAGCCAGACCGTGATCCGGATGTGTGGCAGACGGTGGCGCAGCCACAGCACCAGCGCGACCAACGCGGTCGGATAGAACGCGAAAAGGCCGGTGTCGTAGATCGACGGGAACGCGCCCGCCGCATCCGGCACGACCGCGTAGACCGTGGCCGTCGTCATGAAGGCGATCGTCGCGACGGCGAGCAACGCCCACACACGGCGAGCGCCGCGTGAGACGACAGCACCGAGGAGGGCGCCGACAGCCCCGAGGGCATGCGCCAGCATGAGCAGCACCAGAGGGAGCGACTCGCCGCCAAGGCCGGTTATCAGGCTTGCCGCGTAGGCAAGGACGAAGAACCACGCCAGCGCCCAAAGCGTCAATAGATGCCGTCTGTCTCTGCCCATGGCGATCTCTGCCCGGTTGTCGGCCCTCTTCTCCGACTCCTTGAGCCGGCATGGACGCGGCGCACGGAAGCTCGCGCGCGGACGGTGAGACGGCGGACGGAGGGTTCGCCCTTCGCCCTCACGGGAAGCAGGGGGCCATGAGACTCGGCACCGCCATCCTCCGCGTCGTCGTCGGCGGCCTGTTCGTCGGCCACGGGGGCCAGAAGCTGTTCGGCTGGTTCGGGGGCCACGGCCCCGAGGGGACCGGCCAGTTCTTCGAATCGGGGCTCGGGCTGGCCCCCGGGCGCCGCCAGGCGCAGACCGCCGGCGCCGCCGAGCTCGGCGGCGGTGCCCTGCTGGCCACCGGCATCGCCACCCCGCTGGCCGCCGCGGCGCTGACGGGCAGCATGGTCACCGCCATCCGCAAGGTCCACCTCGACAAGGGACCCTGGGTCAGCGAGGGCGGCTTTGAGTACAACGCCGTGGTCCTCGCGGTGCTGTTTGCCCTCACCGACGAGACGTCCGGCCCGGGTTGGGCGCTGGCCCAGCTCGCCGCGGGCGCTGGCAGCTCGTGGCTGGTCACCGGCCCGCTCAACGAGCCTGCGTCCGGGCAGGCCACCGGGGCGGGACCCTCCCCCGACGAGCAGCTGGCGGGCGACCCCGCCTCCACGGCCTAGCCGGCCGCCGCCTCGCGCGCGAGCCTGCGTTCAGCGCCAGCGCGTTGCGCACGGCAAAGCCCTCCCAGTCGTTGTTGAAGTAGGCGAAGACCTCGGCCCGGGCTGCCAGCGCCGTGATGTGGCGGGCCCATCGCTCGAGCTCCGTGGCGCTGTAGTTGCCTCGCCGCCCGCGGGCGCCGTGATGGAAGCGGATCAGCGTCCAGTCCGCGGTCAGCGCGTCGGTCTGAAAAGGCCGGTCCGGGGTGTCGCCGATCACCAGCGCGACGTTGCGCGCGCGCAGGAGCGCGAGGACATCGGGATGGAACCAGCTCGGGTGGCGGAACTCGAAGCCGTGGCGTCCGGCCGGGAGGCGGGCAAGCGCGTGGTCGAGGCGCTCGTCGTCGCGGTGGAAGCGCTCGGGCAGCTGCCAGATCACCGGCCCCAGGCGCTGTGCGTCCACCAGCGGGGCAATGCCCGCGTAGTAGCGCTCCAGCGCGGGCGGCAGATCGGTCAGGCGCTTCATGTGGGTGACGAAGCGGCTCATCTTCGCGGCGAAGAGGAAGTGCCGCGGCGTCTGCTGCACCCAGCGGGGCCACGTGCGCCGGCTTGGCCAGCCGGTAAAAGGTCGTGTTCAGCTCGACGGTGTCGAAGCGCTCCGCGTAACGGGCCAGCCACCGCGAGGTGGGAAGGCCCGGCGGATAGAGCACTCCGCGCCAGTCGGTGTAGGACCACCCCGAGCAGCCGACGTGGACCATTCCCCGCCTCAGGTCAGCGCCAGGATCCGCGCCGGCCCGCCGCTGCCAGCCTCGAAGCGCGTGACGCCGACCACCACGGTGGCCCCGGTGGGCGGCACCTGCTCGAGGTTGGCGAGGTTCTCGATCCCGTAGCGCCCGGTGGGCAGCCAGGCGCCGTGAGCGGCGAAGTCCTGGGAGGCGCCGATGTCCAGGCTCGCGGTATCCAGCCCGATCGCGCGCACGCCGGGGCGCTCCTCCGCGAGGAAGGCGCACACGTCGGCGCCGAAGCCCGGCGCGTGCATCACGCCGGTGTCGTCGGCGTTGAGGTAGGCGGTCGCGTCGCCGGCGCGCTCGCCCCACCCCGTGAGGGCGAACAGCGCGCAGCGCTCGGGCAGCGCCCCGTGCGCGCGCTCCCACGCCAGCACGTCGTCGGGCTCCACGGTGGCATCGTGGTCGGCGGCCACGCGCTCGCGCACGTCGACCACCACCACCGCCAGCACGAGCTCGGAGGCCGGGATCTGGTCGACCGTGGCCACGCCGGAGGCGAAGTGCGCGGGCGCATCGACGTGGGTGCCCGAGTGCTCGTCGAAGGCCCACGAGCGCACGTTGAAGCCGTCGGTGGCCAGCGCAAACTTGTCGGCCACGCGGACGGGGTCGTAGATGGGAAACAGCGGCGTGCGCTCGGAGAGGACGTGGCTGAGGTCGATGACGCCCATCGGGGCCGACCCTATCTACGGACCGATCGCCGTGCCCGCCAGCACGATCAGCGCCACAACGGCCACTGCGAGCAGCAGTCCCAGGGCGAGTCGGACCGGCGGTGTCGTCCGCGCCGACCCGGTGGCCAGCAGATCGGCCTGCAGGAGGATCTCGCGCGCGGTCTCCAGGCCCGAGCGGGGAACGAGCACGTCGCGGGGGCCCGCCGCGAGCATCTCGGGCACGTCGAAGCCGCGGGTGCGCCGCAGCGTGGAGGGCACGCCCTCCTCCAGGAGGATCCCCTGGATCATCTCCGCCTCGGGCTGGTGGCGGGCGCCGGCCACCATCACGAGCTGGCCCTCGCTGAGCTGGGGCTTGATCTTGCGCATGCGCGCCTGACGCTCGCCCACGGTCTCCTCCTCGTGGGCCCCGGGATGAACCAGGGGCATGGCGCAGCTCGTGCAGAAGCGCTCACCGCCGGCGTGCGGAGACCCGCAGGCGGGACAGACCAGGTCGCTCATGACACCTCGAGGTCCACCTCGGTCACGCGACCCTCGTCGATGCGGTAGGTGCGCACGAGGGGCTCGCTGGCGCGGTCCAGACCCACGATGATCCACTCCACCCCGGGCCACAGCGCGGCGAAGTTCAGGTCGGTCTGGGAGGGATAGGGCTCGCTGCGGGTGTGGGAGTGATAGATCGCTCCCAGCTCGTCGCCGTGGCCCTCGATCTCCTCGAGGAGCCGGTATAGCTGGGCCCCGTCGACCTCGAAGCGGAAGGGGCTGGCCGCCGCGTTGACGGCCTCGCGCACGTCGGTGGCCACGCCGTCGCGCATGGCCACCACACCGCAGCACTCGTTGGGAGCGTCGCGCCGCGCGTGGGCGACGATGCGCTCCAGCTGCGCCGCGGCGATCCTCAGCGGTTGGCCCCGGCCAGCTCGTCGCGGTCGTCGTCCTTGCTCGAGATGCCCGACACGGAGTCCTTGAACTCGCGCATGCCGCGACCGATCGACTTGCCCATCTCGGGCAGCTTCTTGGGGCCCAGGACGATGAGGGCGATGACCAGGACGATGATGAGCTCGGGAGCTCCGATGTTGAAGGGCACGGCGCTCAGCCTTTCGTGAGGTGCTGTGGGCGGATCCTAGTGCTGCTCGGTGTGCTACCAGAAGAGGGTGGACTCGAGGTCGGCGATCTCGTCCACCGGCTTGGTGTAGACGCCGGAGGACAGATACTTCCAGCCGTCGTCGCAGATCACGAAGACCACGTTGCCCTCGTCGATCTCCCCAGCGATGCGCACGGCGACCCGGGCGATGGCGCCCGAGGACACGCCGGCGAACACGCCCTCTTCTTCGAGCAGCTTGCGCGTCCAGATCACCGCGTCGCGGTTGGTCACGAAGATCTTGCGGTCCAGCAAGGAGAGATCGATGATCGGCGGGATGAAACCGTCGTCCAGGGAGCGCAGGCCCTGGACGGGCTCGCCCTGCATGGGCTCAGCGGCCACGATCTTCACGGCGTCGCCCAGCTCCTCCTTGAAGCGCCGCGCGTGGCCCATGAGCGTGCCCCCGGTGCCCAGGCCGGCCACGAAGGCCGCGACCTCGCCGTCGAGCTCGTCGAGGATCTCCCTGGCCGTGCCGTTGTAGTGGGCATCCGGGTTGGCCGGGTTGCCGTACTGGTAGGGCATGTGGTAGCGGGAGGGGTTCTCCTCGGCCATGCGCATGGCCATGGCCACCGCCCCGTTGGAGCCCTGGTCGCCCGGCGAGTAGGTGATGCGCGCGCCATACATCTCCAGCAGCTGGGTGCGCTCGGGGGTGACGTTGTCGGGCATCACGACCTCCAGGTCGTAGCCCTTGCGCGCGCAGATCATGGCCAGCGAGATCCCGGTGTTGCCCGAGGTGGGCTCCAGCAGGATCTGGCCGGGGCCGATCAGGCCGCGCTCCTCGGCGTCCTCGACCAGCGCGCGGGCCACGCGGTCCTTGACCGAGCCGGTGGGGTTGGCCGACTCCATCTTGGCCCAGATGCGCACGCCCGGCTTGGGCGACAGGCGCTTGAGCTCGACCAGGGGCGTGTTGCCGATGGCCTGCACGATGTCCCCGTAGCGGCCCCCGCAGGGACGGTTCTCAAGCGGCGGCACGGCCATCGCTTTACGAAATATAGCGGGGGTCCGCCGGCCGCTGGTGCGGCGGCGCCCGGTTCGCACCGGGGCCCTGGGTAGGGAGGAAGCGTGGCCCGGTGGAGCGCGGCGGACATGCCCTCCCAGGCTGGCCGCATCGCGCTGGTACCGGGCGCGCTGACCGCGCGTGCTGAGCTACCCGCACCCGCCGGCCATGGCCGGCAGGATCACGAGCGTGTCGGCGTCACCGACGGGGGTGTCGAGGCCGTCGAGCACCCGGACGTCCTCGTCGTTGAGGTAGACGTTGACGTAGCGGTTGAGATCGCCGCCCTCGGAGAAGAGCTGGGACTCGGTGGCCGGGTGGTCGGCGGCCAGCGCCCTGAGCACCGCGCCCACGCTCTCCCCGGTGGCGTCGACGGACGTCGCGCCACCGGTGGAGGGACGCAGGACGGGCGGGATGCGGATCGTCGGCACGGCTGGCTAGCCGACCGCGGCGCAGAACGCCTCGTAGTCGGGGAAGTCGCCCATCTCCTCGTCGGAGATCTCCGACGGGTCGCGCGAGCACACGGGGCACTCCGGGTCGCGGCGGACCTTCAGCTCGGTGAAGGTGGCCCCCAGCGCCTCGTAGAGCAGCAGCCGCCCGATGAGGGGTTCGCCCTGGCCGACGATGAGCTTGATGACCTCGGTGGCCTGCAGCAGCCCCATGGTGCCCGGCAGCACGCCGAGTACGCCGTTGGCTCCGCAGGAGGGCGCCAGCTCGGCGGGCGGGGGCACGGGGTACAGGCAGCGGTAGCACGGGCCGTCGAAGGGCTTGAACACCGAGAGCTGGCCGTCGAAGCCCAGGATCGAGGCGCTGACCACCGGGATGCCCAGGCGCACCGTCGCGTCGTTGAGCAGGTAGCGGGTGGGGAAGTTGTCCGCCCCGTCGACGATGACGTCGTAGCCCTCGATGATCTCCATGATGTTGGAGGCGTCCAGGCGCGTCGGGTACTTGACCACGTCCACGTCAGGGTTGATCGCCCTCATGGCCTCCTCGGCGGAGTCCACCTTGGCCTCGCCCACGCGGTCGGTGGTGTGGATGACCTGGCGCTGGAGGTTGGACAGGTCGACCTGGTCGTCGTCGACGATGCCGATGGTGCCCACGCCGGCCGCGGCGAGGTACAGCGCGGCGGGCGCGCCCCGGCCCCCGGCGCCCAGCAGCAGCACCTTAGCGTCCAGCAGCTTGAGCTGTCCCTCGAGGCCGACCTCGGGCATGAGCATGTGGCGGCTGTAGCGCTCGCGCTGCTCGGCGGTGAGGCTCTTGGGGACGTCGACCTTGTAACCGCGGTCCTTCCACAGCGTGTAGCCGCCGGTCATCGACTCGACGTTCTCGTAGCCCAGCTCGTCGCGCAGTGTCTTAGCCGACAGCGCCGAGCGCTGGCCGGAGGCGCAGTACAGGACGACTCGCTGGGAGCGGTCGGGCGCCGCACCCTCGATGCGCGACTCCAGGTATCCGCGCGGGACGTGCTTGGCGCCGGGCAGGTGACCTTGGGTGAACTCCTCGGTCTCGCGCACGTCGACGATGGCGACCCCGTTGCCAAGGACCTCGTAGACGTCGGCGGGGTCGACCTCGGCGATCTGGCTTCTGATCTGGCGGATGTACTCCGCGCCGGAGGGGGACAAGGGAATCTCCTAAAGACTGGTCCGGATTGGGTGCTTCACAAAGTATAGGAGCGTGGGCGTCCGGTCCCGGCCCGGAGGAGGCACCGCCCGCGAGGGGCCGGCGCAAGCCGCGTCTGCGGGGCGGGCCGAGAGGGAAGCCCCACCACACGTCCCCACCCCACCGAGGAGCAACGCCATGATCCTCCGCCTCGATCGCATGGGCATCGAGCTTCCGCCGCCCTCCGAGCCCGACGTCGCGGGCGCCGCCGCCGTCCAGGAGCTGCTGGGTGGCAAGTTCGGCGAGATGTCGACCTTCATGAAC
>DASZCY010000030.1:0-4591 GCA_035942615.1 Solirubrobacteraceae bacterium
CCCGGGTGGGTTGACGGTGTCGAAGCGGATGAGCTGCTGGAGGAGCTCGGTGGCCTCCGAGGACAGGTCTGCCATGGGGTGAACGGTACGTGAAGGCGGCGGCGATTTCGCCTCCGGCCCGTATCGTGGGCGACGATGCGCGCGTCCCTCGCCACCGTGCTGGCGGAATGAGGGCGCATCGGCGTGGGTGGGCTTCGGCGGCCCGCCCGCCCACGCGGTGGCCTTCGGGCAGCTCACGCCCGGGCCGATCGTGCAGACCGTGGCCGTGGTGGGCTATGCGGCGGCGGGACTCGGCGGCGCGCTGATGGCCGCGCTGATCGCCTTCTCGCCCCCCTTTCTGGTCGTGCTGGTGGGCGGCGCGCGTTTCGAGGCGCTGCGCCTCAGCGCCGGCGCGCGGGCGTTCCTGGACGGCGCCGGTCCCGCCCCAGTGGGGGCCATCCTCGGGGCGCTGGTGCCGCTGGCCGGCGCGACGCTGCGGCATGGCAGGTCGCGCTGCTGGTCGCGGCCGTACTCGTGCTGGCCAGTGGGCGCGCCGGCGCGGTGGTGGTGCTGGTGGGTGCCGGTGCGGTGGGCGCGCTCGCCGGGCTCACGGGCGCGCCGCTGCCCTGACCGCCCGTCCGCGGCGGTCAGGCCCCGCCCTGGTCGGCGACCTCGAGCACCTTGGTGATCGTCCGCCGGTTGCGAGCTGTGACCTCCACCCCGAGGCGGCGGTCGGTGATGAGCTTGGCGAGGGGCGAGCGGGCGAGGCCCTGCGGGTGCCAGGCGTACACCTCGCGGCCGTGGACGGCGACGCGCTCGGGCGCGACGTCGGCGGATTCGAGGTCCCGGACGCGGTCGGGATCGGGCGCGGCCGCGAGGAAGCTGACCTGCAGGAGCCTGGGGTCGTCGGCTTCGCCGCCGAACGGATCCCGGGCTAGCACCGCCGCAAGCTCGTCGCGCCCGCGCACGAGGACCGCGATCTCCAGGCCGAAGGCGTCGCGCAACCGGGCTTGGAGGTCGCGCTCGAGCTCCGCGGCCGCGAGGGTGCTGGCGAGGACCACGTTGCCACTCTGCAGAACCGTGCGCACATCGCGGTAGCCCGCCTGCTCGAGCGAGGCGCGCAGCCCGCCCATGGGCACGCGGCGGCTGGGTCCGAGGTTGATTCCGCGCAGGAAGGCGATCTGGACGGCCACGGGTCGGAAGGGTGCCAGGCGCGCGGCAGGCCGCGCGCGCTCGGATACCGTGCGCGGGATGGAGCGGCTGTTCGACGCGCCCGAGGAGGAGCCCGCCGCGCGCGGCCCGGGTGGCGGCGGGCCGCTCGCGCCGCTGGCCGCGCGGATGCGCCCGGCGACGCTCGACGAAGTGGTCGGCCAGGAGCACGTGCTGGGCACGCCCGAGGCGCCCACGCCGCTGCGCCGCGCGGTGGACCAGGGGCGTCCGCACTCCATGGTGCTCTACGGCCCGCCCGGCAGCGGCAAGACCACCCTGGCGCGCCTGGTCGCCCATACCGCCAGCGCCGCCTTCGAGGAGCTCAGCGCGGTGGACGCCGGGCGCCCCGAGGTGCGCGCGGTCATCGCCCGCGCGCGCGAGCGCCGCCAGGCCACGGGCACCGCGACGGTCCTCTTCCTCGACGAGATCCACCGCTTCAACAAGGCCCAGCAGGACGCGCTGCTGCCCGCCGTCGAGGAGGGGCTGATCACGCTGATCGGCGCCACCACCGAGAATCCCTACTTCGAGGTCAACAGCGCGCTGCTCTCCCGCGCCCAGGTCTACGAGCTGGCGCCCCTGGAGGCCGAGCACGTCGCGGTGCTGCTGCGTCGCGCCCTGGCGGGCGGCGAGTGCGCGAGCGCCTCGGTGGCCGAGGACGTCGTGGAGTTCCTGGCCACCCGCGCGGGCGGCGACGCGCGCACGGCGCTGGCCGCGCTGGAACTGGCCTGTGAGGACGCCGGGGACGGCGCCGTCGACCTGGAACTCGCCGAGCAGGCCCTGCAACGCAAGGCCCTGCGCTACGACAAGGGCGGCGACCAGCACTACGACCTCATCTCCGCCTGGATCAAGGCCACGCGCGCCTCGGATCCCGACGCCTCCCTCTACTACCTGGCGGTGATGCTCGAGGGCGGCGAGGACGCGCGCTTCATCGCGCGGCGCATGGTCATCCTGGCCTCCGAGGACGTCGGCAACGCCGACCCTGACGCGCTGGGGCTCGCGGTGGCCGCCGCCCACGCGGTGGAGCACGTCGGCATGCCCGAGGCCCAGCACGCGCTGGCCCAGGCCGCGGTGTACCTCTCCCTGGCGCCCAAGTCCAACGCGGCCTACCGCGCGATCGCCGCGGCCCGCGCCCACGTGCGCGAGCACGGCGCCGCGCCACCGCCCGCCTCGCTGCGCTCCGCGGCCTACCCGGGCGCCGCGCAGCTGGGCCGCGGCGCGGGCTACGACTACCCCCACGACCATCCCGGACACGTCGCCACGCAGGACGTCATGCCCGCGGGCCTCGAGGGCGTGCGCTTCTACGAGCCCGACGAGCAGGAGGCCCCGCTGCGCGAACGGCTCGAGGAGATCCGCCGCCGGCGGGGCGGTGACGGCGGGTAAACGGGCGGGTTCCGGGGCCGGCGAAGCGGGTCGACCGGCATCTCACCGGGCTGGGTCGGACGGGACACCCGACGCGCGCGCCGTGGCGGCCATCGCCGTGGCGGTGGGCGGTTGTGGGGCTCGCACGGTTGACCGCCGCCAGAGATCGCCAGCGCTGCCGGTGTCACGCGTCCGGGGCCGCCCCGATCGGCTCGTTGAGCTGGTGGCTGCCCTCCCTGTGCCCCTCGATCGCGAGCACCGTCCAGCGCCCTCCGCGCAGGCCGAGCGTCCAGAACTCGCACAGCGGTCGCGCCTCGCCGTCGATGAGCAGCTCCGCCTCGATAAGCACGACCGCGCGCGGGCTCTCATCGGCGCTCGCAGCGGTGAACCCGACGTACTCGACCTCGACGTCTCCCACCACCTCGACCCGCTCACCGGGCGCAGCGGACGCCAGGCGCCGCTCCCATTTCGTCAGCAGCTCTCCACCCATCAGCGATGCCAGCCGGCCACGGTCGCGCTCTCCGCGAGCCAGCTGCACGAGCCGGAACAGGGAGTCGGCCGCCATGCGCACCCGCTCGGGGGCGAGCAGCTCGTCATCCTTGGCGGCCTCGACAGCGGCCAGCTCGACCTGTCGTACCCGCCCCCGGCGACGCCTGCCCCGAAGCCGGGCCAGGGCGCGTCGCGACGCGCGCCTGAGCCGGCTCGCCGCGCCCTTCGCCGCCTCCTGCGCGGCGCTGCCGGGCGCCCTTCCGCCTCGGAGGCTGACCAGACGGCCATAGACCACAAAGATGCCCACCAGGCCGATCGCGACGGCAAGCCAGATCGGGCGTCCGCGGGCATAGGTCCCGCTCGCAGCGGCTCCGAGGATGAGCACGAGGCCGACGAACAAGAGGGCCAAGCGGAGCAGCAGCCTCTCCTCCGTTCCCATGCCCCAAGGCTACGCCCGGGCACTGGTGCTAGGCAAGCCACCCGCAGGACCTCAGTCGCCAAGCCGGACGCGTTGGCCTTCACGGCCTCCGACGGTGTGTGCTGCCCAGAGAGATGGCTGCGCGTCGCACGAAGCGATGCCGCCGGTCTAGCCGGTGGAGTCGGTACAAGTGGTGTAGCTGAGCGGCGGGGCCTTCGCCGAGAAGGCGGGCGGCCATCGCAGCGCTCATGATCGTCGGGCTGGTTCCAACAGTCCGAACGAAGGAGAACGCCACGATGGCCGAGGGCCAGAGGATGACGGCTGCCCAAGGGGCGGTCGAGAAGATGATGCTATGCGAGCACGCTGACGTGATCCGCGAGTCGGTGGCGGCGATGGTCGCTGAGCTCATCGAGGCTGAGGTCGCCGAGCATGTCGGCGCTGAGCACGGCGAGCGAGCGCCCGACCGTCGCGCGGCCCAGCGCAACGGCTATCGGGTGCGGGCGTGGAAGACCCGGGCGGGCGAGCTGGAGCTGGCGATCCCCAAGCTGCGCTCGGGCCCGGCGTACTTCCCGTCGTTCCTGGAGCCCCGCAAGCGCAGCGAGCAGGCCCTGGTCGCCGTGGTCCAGGAGGCCTATGTCAACGGCGTGAGCACCCGCAAGGTGGAGCGCCTGGTCGAGCAGCTGGGCATCGCGGCGATGGGCAAGGACCAGGTCAGCCGCCTGTGCGCGGCCTTGGACGACCAGGTCACCGCGTTCCGCGAGCGCCCGCTGGAGGGCGCCCGCTACCCGTACCTGTGGTTGGACGCCAAGGTCGAGCGCGTCCGCGAGCGCGGCGACCGGGAGGCCCACCGAGCGGCCGCCCTGGCCGCCGAACTGCACTCGCCCTCCGGGCTCGCTGCGTTCGGCGGCGATCGCCTTACCCTGCAGGGACCTACCAACCACCAGCTCTCACAGCAGGTGGACCGATGAACGGGGTCCGGTCACACCAGCTTCAACCGCACCTGGTCGGGCGCAGGTTCAGTGGTGCCGCCTCGCGCGGAGCACCTTGTCATGCGTGTGGGGCAAACCTTCCCGCACGGGGTCGACACGCGGACGCGTCTCGTCGCCCTCGACCTCCCACTGCTCATCAAGGAGTTCG
>DASZCY010000031.1:0-1510 GCA_035942615.1 Solirubrobacteraceae bacterium
GACCACGGTGGGCGTCGACCCGGTGATCATGCTCACGGGTCCCATCCCCGCCACGCACAAGCTCCTGGAGCGCAACGGGATGACGATGGACGACGTCGACCTGGTGGAGATCAACGAGGCGTTCGCCCCGGTTGTCGCCGCCTGGCAGCGCGAGCTGAAGGCCGACATGGATCGCGTGAACGTCAACGGCGGGGCCATGGCCATCGGCCACCCGCTGGGCTCCACCGGCGCGCGCCTGCTCACCACGCTGCTGCACGAGCTCGAGCGCTCGGACAAGGAGACCGGGCTGGTGACCATGTGCTGCGGCGGCGGCCTGGGCACGGGCACGCTGATCCAGCGGCTGTGATCAGGTCGCGTAAGCTCGCGCGGCGATGATCGTCGACTGCGCGGTCTACGAGGAGGGCGAGCGGCGCAACGGGGACCTGCCCCTCGGGCGGGCCTCCGAGGCCGCGCGGGGCGACGGGGCGTTCGTGTGGATCGGGCTGCACGAACCCGGGACGGGCGAGCTGGACGCCGTGGCCCGGGAGTTCGGGCTGCACGAGCTGGCCGTCGAGGATGCCGTCAAGGCTCATCAGCGTCCCAAGCTCGAGACCTACGGGGACACCCTGTTCGTGGTGCTCAAGAGCGCGCGCTACGACGACGAGCAGGAGGCGGTGGAGATCGGCGAGATCCTGCTCTTCGTCCACCAGGGCTTCATCGTCTCGGTGCGCCACGGGGAGGCCAGTGCCCTGACCGACGTGCGTGCGCAGGTCGAGGAGCGTGCCGACCTGCTGCGCTGCGGCCCCGGGGCGATCCTGCACGCGATCGTCGACCGAGTCGTTGACGACTACGAGGCCGTCGCCCAGGGGGTGGAGATCGACGTCCAGGAGGTCGAGGCCCAGGTCTTCTCCCCCGGGCGCGACAACCCCGCTGAGCGCATCTTCCGCCTCGAGCGCCAGGTCCTGGACTTCCAGCGCGCCGTCGTGCCCCTCGCCCCGGCCGTCGAGCGCCTGGCCCGCGGAGACTTCGCCATCGTCACCCCCGAACTGCGCGAGTACTTCCGCGACGTGGACGATCACCTGCGCCGGGTGAGCGGACGCGTCCAGGGCTTTCGCGACCTGCTGTTCACCGCGCTGCAGGCCAACCTCACCCAGGTCTCGGTGCGCCAGAACGAGGACATGCGCAAGATCTCGGCCTGGGTGGCCATCATCGCCGTGCCCACCGCGATCGCGGGGATCTACGGCATGAACTTCGAGTTCATGCCCGAGCTCAAGTGGCGGCTGGGCTACCCCGCTGTGCTGGTGCTGATCCTGGTGATCTGCTCGCTGCTGTACCGCCGCTTTCGTCGCGTGGGGTGGCTGTAGGGGGCCTGCGCTCGCCTCACCGCTCAGCCCCAGCGAAAGCCCACCTCCGCCGGCGCAGGAGGCAGGGGGCTGGCGGGCAGGCCGGGCGGCGGGTCGACGGCGTGGAAGCCCGAGGGGGAGGTGTCGTTGGGCGTGTCGGGGTGGAAGAGCGACGCGAGGTACTGGAT
>DASZCY010000032.1:0-13383 GCA_035942615.1 Solirubrobacteraceae bacterium
CGCCAGAGCTCCTTGAGCTCGATCGCTTTGACGTTGGTTCTCAGCGCGTTGCCTCTCACCCGACGCTCGCCCTCATGCCCGTGGATGACTCTGTGTGTAGGCGGTGCGAAGGCGCGCCGACTCTACCCGAGTGTAGATCTGCGTCGTGGAGATGCCTGCGTGGCCCAGCAACTCCTGGATCGCGCGCAGGTCCGCGCCGCCGTCCAGCAGGTGGGTGGCGAAGGAGTGGCGCAGGGCATGGGGCGAGACGCCTCCCTGCACGGCGGCATGGCGCGCCCAGGCGCGCAGGCGCCGGCGCACGTCGGAGGTCGACAGGCGCCGGCCGGACTTGGACACAAACAGCGCAGGGTCCTCGGTGGCCAGCAGCGGGCGCCCGTGGGTCAGCCAGCGCCCCAGCGCGCGTAGCGCGTGCTCGCCCACGGGGACCACGCGCGTGCGCCCGCCCTTGCCCTCCACCCGCAGCTCCTCCGCGTCGGAGTCCAAGGAGCCCAGGTCGAGATCGACCAGCTCCTCGACACGCAGACCGCAGGCGTAGGCGAGCTCGAAGAGAGCGCGGTCGCGCCGCTCCAGGGGCGTGGAGGCGGGGATGCGATCCAGCAGCGCGGCGAGCTCGTCGGCGCTGAGCACCCGCGGCAGCTTGGCCGCCCGGCGCGGGGCGGACACGAGCTCGGCGGGGTTGGCGGGCACCTCGCCGTGGTCGCGCAGCACGCCGTACAGCGCGCGCAGGGAGGCCAGCTTGCGCGCCACGGTGGTGGCCTGTAGGCGCCGCTCGCTCAGGGCGGCTGCGTAGCGGCGCAGCACGCGGGCATCCACCGCGTCGGCGGCCAGCCCCCGGCCCTGCGCCCACGCGGCGAACTGGGCGGCGTCGATGCCATAGGCGCGGCGTGTGCGCTCGGCGGCGCCGCGACGGCGCAGGTCGCCGTCCAGCAGAACCAGGGCCGCCTGCCAGGAGGCCACCGAAGGGCCCGGGAGGCCGTCTCCCGCGCCTCGCCCCTCTCGCCCGGCTAAGGGCGCCGTGCCTAGGCTGTCGGGTATGGCCGTCTTCTTCATCGATACGTCCTGCGGCGAGGTCGCCACCCGGCGTCAGCTCATCGAGGCGGGCATCGCGGGCACGGTGGAGCTCCCACCTCGTCCGTGGCTGCGCATCCAGGGCACCAACGACGCGACCACCATGTGGTATGCGGTCCTGCGACGGCGCGAGCGGGGCGTGTTCATCGGCTCGCTGGTCATTCGCCACTCAGACCACCATGCCCTGCTCCTGGCGCGCGGGTGGGAAGAGGTGGCGATCGGCGACATCGGCGCCGGCCTGCCGCCGGCCACCCGTTCTTCTAGCTGATGTAGACCGTCGCGCCGACGGGCACGCGCTCGTACAGCGCCTCGACGTCCTCGATGAGCATGCGGATGCAGCCGTGCGAGGCGTTGGTGCCGATGGAGCCGCGCTCGGCGGTGCCGTGGATGCCCACCCCGTTGAAGATGCCAAGCCAGCGGGCCTTGAGCGGGTTGTTGGGGGCCCCACCCGGGATGACCTGGCCGGCCAGCGAGCCGGCCCAGTCGCTGTTGGGCACGCTCCACGCCGGATCGACCGCCTTGTTCTGGATCTCGTAGGTTCCCGCGGGGGTGTCGTTGCCCGCCTTGCCCAGCGCGATCGGATAGGTCTCGGCCTCCTCGAGGTCCTTGAACAGGCGCAGACGAAAGCTCCCCCGATCGACGATGACGATCGTCCCGTACCGATCAGCGACCTCGTCGGTGGTCACCTCGGGCTCGACCTTTCTGAACGTGGCGGCAATGGAGCGCTCGGCCTCCGGGTCGGTCACGGCGGCGAGCACGTCCTCGCGCAGCCTCTCCGCGTTGGTCCGGATGCCCCTACGGCCCTCGCGCACGGAGACGTCGGTGGCGGTGATGTCCACGCCGGCGTCGCGCGCCTCGGTGTCCGACGCCTCGCGCACCTCCTCGACGAGCTTGTCGACGGCCTCCTCGTCGAAGCGCACCTGCGCGTCGACGACCTCGTGGAGCTCGGAGCCCGACACCGTGCGCCACACCCGCTCGAGCAGGGGCTGGCTGCGCCCGGCCTGCAGGGCGGCGGTGGCCACCCCGTCCACGTCGGCGCGCACGTCGGCCTCTTCGGCCGTCAGCTCGAAGGTTTCACCCCGCGCGCGAACCTCGACGGGCTTGTCCAGCGGCTCGAGCAGGGTGGCCCGCAGCCTGTCGCGCGCCTCGGGGACGGTCATGCCACCGACATCGACCGCCCCGACCCGGACCCCCTCGGCGATCACGTCGCGCTGGGACTCGTCCACGGCGTACACCGCCACGCCGCCGCCGGCCAGCAGGACGAGGACCATGACCACCAGGACGAGCGCCGTGGCGCGCGTGGAGCGCTTGCGGCGCGACGCGCGGTGCGACGTGGAGGTCGTGGGGCGCGGCATCGAGGTGGACCGTCGCGGCATGCCAGGTAACCCCTTCCGGGTCATCGGCCCTGCAAGACCGTGCCCAGACCTGGGCCCGGCGAGCAGTGTGATGCTAGCGCTGCGCCGCCAGAAGCCGATCGATCGCGGTGACGACCCGCTCACGCCCGGCGCGTTCGCGCTCGTGGAGGCGCAGGTTCTCGAGATCCCGCCGCTCCAGCGACGGCAGGATGGCCACGACCTCCTCGGCCTCCAGGTCCTCGTAACGCGCGCCGGTGACCGCCGCGATCCGGCCATCGGCGTCCCCTTGGCCTGCCCCGGCCTCCCCGGGAGGGTGGTTGGTCAGCCGCCGGCCGCGGTCGCGCGCGGCGGGGCGCACGCTGGGGCTGTAGCGCAGAAACTCCTCGACCTCCTCCTCGTAGCGGTAGGTCTCGGTGGGCCGGCGCAGGAGCGGGTGGAGGCGCTGGAACTCGCGCAGCTTGAGCACCGTCTCGCGGGACGTGTAGCGATAGCGGTAGCCGGTGGCCTTGAACGCGCGGTTGTCCAGCCCGCGCCCGAAGCGCATCAGCGTCTGCAGCTCGGGCGGCAGGTCCAGGCCGGCCCGGCGCAGCACGGCGGCGGCCAGGCCGGTGCCCCACGGCGGGAGGATGGGGGCCAGGGGCTTGCCCAGCAGGTCGGCGACCTCAGAGAGGGAGAGCACGCCGTCGGCCGCGCAGTTGAAGACCCCGTCGAGGTCATGGCGCACGGCGTGCTCCAGGCAGCCGACGATGTCGTCGGCGTGCACAAACTGGCAGCGCGGGTCGAAGCCCAGGATGGCCGGAACGACCGGACCGCCGAACAACCCCGTCAGCGAGGTGCGCAGGTCGGGGCCCAGGCCGTTGGTGAGGCGCAGGACCGTCACCGTCGTGTCGGGGTTGCGATCGGAGAACTCGCGCACGGCCCCCTCGGCCTCGACGATGTCGCGCTCCAGCAGCGTGCGCGGCGGGTGGGGGCGGTCCATGGCCTCGGTGAAGAAGGCGGGGTCGTCCTGGTGAGCCCCGTAGAAGTGCGCGCTCGACTTGAAGACCACCTTGCGCACCGGAGAGTCGGGGCCGGTGCAGGCGGTGAGGATGTTCATCGTCCCGATGACATTGTTCTCGTGGGCCAGCCGCGGCGTGGTGACGATCGAGTCGACGACCATGCGGGTGTCGACCACCGTGTCGATCTCGGCGGCCTCCACCAGGCGGCGGATGAGCGAGTGCTGATCGAGCACGCGCACGAACTCGGTGCGCTGCAGCTCGACCTTGGGGGGCGTCTTGTCAATGCCGATGATCGCCTCGAAGCGCGGGTCGGCCTCGAGCGCCTGGGCCAGCCGGCCGCCCCAGTAGGTCGACACCCCGGTGATGATGACGCGCCGGGAGATCACCCGAACCACACCGAGCGGCGCTTGGAGACCATGTCCAGCAGCTCACCCTGGATGGTCGCGCGGATCTCCTGGGCCACGGTCTGCACCAAGCCTCGGTCCTCCCACGGCTCGGCGCCCTGATCCCGGGCGGGACCGTATTCGTCGGGGGGGACCGGGGGCAAAAAGCGGATCTTGAGCTTGGCTGGCAGGTAGGCCAGCATCCCCAGCGGGCCTCCGTGGGGGAAGGTCGGCGTGATCGGAAAGTAGATGAGACCGGTCAGGCGCTGGAGCAGGGGGACGTGGCCGAAGATCGGAGACGCCTCCTCGGCGCCCACCACGGCCACCGGTACGATCGGCACCCCGGCGCGCATGGCCGCGGCGACAAACCCGCCGCGGCCGAAGCGCTGCAGGCGGTAGCGGTCGCGGTAGAGCTTCTCGGTGCCCTTGCGTCCCTCCGGAAAGACGAGCACGAGCTGCTGTTCATCGCACAGCAGGCGGTGCACGTTGGCCGGGTGGGCCGACACGCCGCCGATCTTGGGCAGGAACATGCTGAAGCCCGGATAGCCCTTGAAGAAGTGCTCGACGGTGAGGTGCAGCGGGCGGCTGCGCGGATGCTCCTCCTTGAGGGCCTTGGCGATCATGGACCCGTCGGGGGGGAGGGCTCCCGAGTGGTTGGAGACCAGCAGGGCGCCCCCGGTAGCGGGCACGTTCTCGATGCCCTCCACCTCACAGCGAAACCACAGGTGGTAGAAGAAGTCGTAGAGGGTGCGGTCCATCAGCCCCTCGAAGCGCTCCGAGCGCCCCCAGTCGTCGACCCGGCGCTCGGGCTCGACGGCGGGAAGCAGGTCGCGCAGGTGCTCGGGAGCGGCCGGGAGGTCGATCTTGAGGCTGGTGCGCCGACCCTGGGCCACGCCCGGATGCTACCGGGGCCCGGCCAGGTCCTGCGGGGGCACGCCCAGCAGCGGCGCGAGACGTTCGCGCAGTTGCCGCCAGTCGGTCGCACACACCACGTCCTCCTCCTCGCACACGTCGCTGTTCCAGGGATGGGCGATGGTCGCGACCGCGATGCCCTTTTCCAGGGCCGAGGCGATGTTCAGCGGAGCGTCGTCGATGAGCAGGTCGATGCCGATCTCACAACAGCGCGAGACCTTGTCAAAGGAGCAGTAGACCTCGTCGAAGGGCAGCCCGATGCGCTCCAGCCAGCGCACGGTGGCAGCGTGGGCCGACTCGACGCGGTGGCTGGTGATGTGGATGAAGTGGCCGGCCTCGTGCCAGGCGCGCACGGTCTCGACCGCGTCGGGATAGGGCTCGGAGGCCTCGATCACCGCGTCGCGGTGGGTCTCCTCGACGCAGAGATGCAGCTGCTCGGGGCGCAGGCGGGTGATGCCCCAGCTGTACTGCTCGTCGTAGGGCAGCTCGACGCCGAAGCGCCGCTTGGCGGCGTCGGACAGGACGTTCCAGTACTGATGGAGGGTGGAGTCGACGTCGATGGCGATGCGCACGACCCCCATAATCTAGCCCGTATGGAAGCCGCCGCCGACCGTTCCGCTCGCCGGCACTACGGCCCCGAGGGGCGCTCGGAGTGGCTGGACATCGACTGGCGCGAGCATCTGCGCTGGGTGAGGGTGGACGGGTGCGCGGTCAACCTCGTCGAGCTGGGAGACGGACCGCCGCTGGTGTTCATCCATGGTCTGGGCGGTTCGTGGCGCAACTGGCTGGAGAACCTGCCTGCCTTTGCCGGCGATCATCGCGTGATCGCCCCGGACCTGCCGGGCTTCGGGGACTCCGAGATGCCGGCGGCGCCCATCTCCATCAACGCCTACGCGCGCTGGGTGGACGATCTGCTTGGACAACTGGACGTCGAGCGCGCCGTGGTGGTGGGCAACTCCATGGGCGGCTTCGTGGGCGCCGAGATGGCCATCGAGTGCCCCCGACGCGTGGACCGCCTCGTCCTGGTGGCCGCCGCCGGCATCTCCATCCAGGCGCACCGTCACGATCGCGCCATGGCGATGCTCTACCGCCTGGAGACGGTGCTGGCCGCCTACACCGCCTGGATGGCGGGGCGCTCGGAGCGCCTGGCCCGCCGCCGGCGCCTGCGCCGCCAGCTGCTGGGCATGGTCGCCGCCCACCCGGGCCTGCTGCCCCCCGCCCTGACCGCCGAGCAGATCCGCGGCACGGGCAAGCCCGGCTTCCTGCCGGCGCTCGACGCCCTGACCTCCTATCCGCTGCGCGAGCGCCTGGAGCGCATCGCCTGCCCGACCCTGATCGTGTGGGGCGACCGCGACCGCCTCGTGCCGCTGCGCGACGCGGACGAGTTCGAGCGTCTGATCCCCGATGCGCGCAAGGTGGTCTACGCCGACACCGGGCACGTGCCGATGCTGGAGCGCCCCGATCGCTTCAACGCCGACGTCGCGGCGTTCGCGCGCGGGGACGCGCTCAGCGGGTGACCGCGCCCTCGGCGGCGCTGCCCACCAGCTTGGCGTATTTGCCCAGCACGCCGGTCGTGTCGGCGGGCGGCGGGGGCTCGTAGGCCGCCAGCCGCGCGGCGAGCTGCGCGGCGTCCAGAGTCACGTCGAGGCGCCGGGCACCGACGTCGATGACGATCTCGTCGCCGTCGCGCACCGCGGCGATGGGGCCGCCGCGCGCGGCCTCGGGCGCCACGTGTCCGGCCATGAAGCCGTGGGTGGCCCCCGAAAAGCGCCCGTCGGTGAGCAGGGCGACATGCTCGCCCAGGCCGGCCCCGTTGAGGGCCGCGGTCACCGCGAGCATCTCGCGCATGCCCGGGCCGCCGGCGGGTCCCTCGTTGCGGATGACCACCACGTCGCCGGGCTCGATGCCCTCGTGCAGGACGGCGTCCATGGCGGCCTCCTCGCCCTCGAAGACCTTGGCCGGGCCGCGGTGGTGGCGGCGCTCGTGGCCGCTGAGCTTGACCACGCAGCCCTCGGGGGCGAGATTGCCGCGCAGGATGGCCAGGCCGCCGGTGGCCTTGACGGGATCGTGCAGGGGGCGCACGACCTGCTGGCCCTCGGCCTCGGTGGCCTCCCGGGCGTGCTCGCCGATCGTCCGCCCGGTGACGTTGATCGCATCCTCGTGCAGGAGGCCGGCCTCGAGCAGGCGGCGGGCCACCAGCGCCACGCCGCCGGCGGCGTAGAGGTCGGTGGCCACATACCGGCCGCCGGGCTTGAGATCGCACAGCAGCGGTGTGCGCTCGGAGATGGCGTCGAAGTCGTCGATGGTCAGCTCCACGCCGATCTCGCGCGCGACGGCCAGAAGGTGCAGGACGCCGTTGGTGGAACCGCCCGAGGTGGCCACGGCGGCGATGGCGTTGTCCAGGGACGCGCGGGTGATCACATCGGAGGGTCGCAGGCCGCGGTGCAGGACGTCGACGACCAGGCGTCCGGCCTCGAAGGCCGTCTCGGCCTTCGAGGCGTGCTCGGCGGGCACCATGCCCGAGCCCATGGGGGTGATGCCCAGCACCTCGAAGGCCATGGCCATGGTGTTGGCGGTGAACTGGCCACCGCAGGCGCCCGCGCCCGGGCTGGCCGCCCGCTCCAGCTCGTCCAGCTGCTCGTCGCTCATGCGCCCGGTGGCGTGCGCCCCGACGGCCTCGAAGACGTCCTGGATGGTCACGTCGTGGCCCCGAAAGCGCCCCGGCGCGATGGAGCCGCCGTAGAGCATCACCGCGGGCACGTCGAGGCGGGCGAGGGCCATCACGGTGCCCGGAATCGTCTTGTCACAGCCGCTGAGCGCGATGACGGCATCGAAGAGGTGGCCCCTGGCCACCAGCTCGATGGAGTCGGCGATGACCTCCCGGGAGACGAGGCTGGTCTTCATGCCGCTGGTGCCCATCGTGATGCCGTCGGAGATGGCGACGGTGTTGAGCTCCATGGGCGTGGCCCCTGCGGCGCGGATGCCCTCCTTGACCTTGGCGGCGAGCGCGCGCAGGTGGAAATTGCAGGGCATGGTCTCGATCCACGTCGAGGCCACGCCCACGATCGGCCGGCTCAGCGCGTCGGCGTCGAAGCCGATGCCGTGCAGGTAGGCCCGAGCAGCCGCCCGGGCCGGCCCCTCGGTGAGGGCGCGGCTGCGGTGCTTGGGATCGAGAGCGCCGTCGGAGGTGGCGCTCACGGGGCGCCGGACCCGACAGAGCGGCGGTCGTGGCGCAGGCGCGCGCGCTCCCACTGGCCCAGGCGCCACAGGTCGCGCTTGACCTGCTTGGGATCGACCTGGCGGCCCGGGAGGTGCATGTTGGCGGTGCTGACCAGGCGCCGCTCGTCGGCGGTGAGGGCCATCCACTTGGCCAGCACGTCGTCGGAGTCGGGCAGGCGGGCGCTGCCGTAGGGACGCGTCTCGTCGGGGAACTCGACGCAGTACTCGTTGAGCAGCCGGCCGGTCTGGGGCAGGTAGGCCACCACCGGCTTGTGGGGGTAGAGCAGGTAGGCGTAGGCGGCGCCGCCGGTCTCGTGGCCGCGCTCGGGCCCGGCGGCCAGGCCGCCCCACACCCGCAGGAAGCCCAGGTCGCGGTACATGGCCCACTCCTCCTCGTTGACGCAGGAGCGCAGCAGCTCGCGGGCGCGCTGCTCGGCGCGGCGCTCGCGGCCGGGGTCGTAGCCGGCCAGCGCCTCGCCGTCGGTGACCCGCGCGCGCCGGGCGCGATGGCGCTCGAGGGCCTCGGAGACCGCGGGCCAGGCCACCTCCCACAGCAACACGAGGATGACGATGGCCGTGGCGGCGAGGGCGAGCAGCACGGCCAGCGACCCCTACCGGCCGCCGGCCGCCCGCGGGAAGAAGATCACGCGCTCGGCGTCGCGCGGGATCTCCTCGAAGCGCCGCACCATCCGCGCCTGGCGTCGTCCCCCGGCCACCGTGGTGGGCACAGCGGCCCACAGTCCCTCGTCGAGCTGGCGGCGGAAGGCGTCCACGAGGGCCTGCTCGTCCTCGGGCACCTCGATGTCGCCCTCCGCGAGGACGATCTCTCCGTGACCGGGCTTCATGCGCAGGAACCTCATCAGGGTGCGTGATTATGGCAGAGGTGCGCAGGCGGTTCGGGAGTTCGCGCGTGGACTGCCCGTGACGGTCATCCCGAGCACATCGACCGGCCCGGGACCTGCGCCCAGTTCGCGCAGGCCGCGCCCCACCGCGGCGCCGGCTGCGGCCCGCGCGGCACGCGCGGCCTCGACCGGCGGTTCGCCCAGCGCGAGGTGGGCGGCGAGCGTGGAGGAGTGCGTGCAGCCCGACCCGTGGGCGGCGCCCTCGCCGTGGCGCTCGCCGGGCAAGGGGATGAGCGCGGTGCCGTCGAAGAAGAGGTCGGTCGCCTCGTCGCGGTGCCCCCCGGTGACCACCACGTGGGCGGGTCCCAGGCCGTGGAGCGCGCGGGCGAGCGCCTCGCCGTCGGGAGGGGCCCGCTCTCCGAGCAGCGCCCGGGCTTCCATCAGGTTCGGCGTGATGACCGTGGCGCGGGGAACGATCTGCTCGACGAGGGCCTGCACCGCATCGGAAGCGAGCAGCCGTGCACCGGACTCGGCGACCATCACGGGATCGTGCACGATCGGCGTGCCGGCGGGCAGGAGCGCAAGCGCCCGCGCGACCGTCTCGACGGTGGCCACATCACCGAGCATGCCGATCTTCACGGCGTCGACGCCCAGATCGTCGGCCACCGCCTGGACCTGGGCCTCGACCATGGCCGCCGACACCGCCTCGACGCCGACCACCGCGACGGTGTTCTGAGCGGTGATGGCGGTGACGGCCGTCGCGCCGTGGACCCCGGCGGCCGCGAAGGCCTTGAGGTCGGCCTGGATTCCCGCGCCCCCGCCGGAGTCCGAGCCGGCGATCGACAGTGCGACGGGGACCGGACGGGCGATCATCGCGCCAACGCTAGTGATCCCTCCCGCAGGGCCAGTCGGCCCCTCCCGCGTCCGCCCACCACTCGGCAGCGACGAGATGACCGGCGGGCACCGGCCCTCACTCCGCCCCCGGCACCACGACGTAGTGCCCGCCCGGGCCGCGGCGCAGATGGCCGAGGAGCTCGAGCTCCGTGAGGGCCAGGCTCGCACGGCGCACCTGCTCGGCCGATCCCCCGCCGTCGGGGGGTCCGCCGGCCAGCCGGCTGGGCGTGTCCAGCCCGCCGGCCACCGCCTCCAGCACCGCGCACAGACGCGGCTCGAGCCCCGCCCCGGCGGTCGCGGCGTCCACCGCCTCGAAGGCGCCGGGCCCCAGCAGGAGATCGAGGACGTCGCGCGCGTCGCGCACGAGCGCGGCCCCGTCGGCCAGCAACGCGTTCGTGCCGGCCGCCTGCACGGCGGTGACCTGGCCGGGCACGGCGGCCACCGCCCGTCCCAGGCCGGAGGCGAGCTCGGCGGTGATGAGCGAGCCCGACCGCTCCGCCGCCTCGACGACCACGGTGAGACCGCCCAGCGCGGCGATGATCCGGTTGCGGGCGGGAAAGGACCAGCGGAAGGGCTGGAAGCCGGGCGGCATCTCAGAGACGGCACAGCCGGCGACCTCCCTGCGGCCGGCGCTCGCAGCGGCCGGTGCGGTGGTGGAGCGTGCGTCTTCCGGGGCCGCCCGCCGATCTGCGCTGGGCGCTCGCCGGCCGACGATCCGCTCGTACAGGCGCCGCTTGCTGGCCGGGTAGGGCGCGTCGGCACCGCCGGCCAGCACGGCGATGGTCGGCCCGCCCGCCTCAAGTGCCCCGGCCTGTGCGGCGGCGTCCACGCCGAAGGCCATGCCGCTCACGACGGTGACCCCCGCGGCGGCCACCCCACGGCCCAGCGCACGAGCGACCTCGACGCCGTAGCCCGTGGCCCGGCGTGCGCCGACGATAGCCACGGCGGGGGCCGTCTCCATCGGCTCAGCGAGGGCGGCCAACGCCTCGGGGCCACCGGCGACATGCAGGACGGCCGGAGCGTCGGGCGCATCGAGCAGCCGCGCCGGATAGCGCGGGTCGTGACGGCAGATCGCCACCAGTCCGGCCGCTTCACAGGCCCGTCGCGCCGCGGCGGCGTCGAACCGCGCGATCCGCCGGCGCACGGTCGCGACCTCCCGGCCCGCCACCGCCGGCAGGAGCTCCTCGTCGGACAGCGCCAGCACCTCGGGCAGTTGCCGCCGGTGGCGCTCGTGCTCGATGAATCCGGCCAGCAGGGCGATGAGGTGGGTGCGTCGCAGGCACGCATCGCAGCCGGCGGACCTCGCGTCGTTCATGCCGCGAGCTGGGGCGTGGTCGTGTCCTGGCGGAACGCGAGCGCCTCGATGACGTGTTCGGCGCAGATGCGCGGGGAGCCCGCCAGGTCGGCGGCGGTACGCGCGACGCGCAGCACGCGGTGGTGGCCCCTGGCGCTGAGGTGGTTGCGCTCGTAGGCGGAGGCCAGGATGCGCTGCCCCGTCCCGTCCAGGCCGGCGTGGCGGCGCAGCTGGCGTGCGCTCATCTGGGCGTTGGCGGCGATCCCCTCCCCGGCGAAGCGGATCGTCTGGCGCTCCCGCGCCCGGGCGATCGTCGCCCGGGCGGCGGACGACGTGGTGTGCGCCTCGCCGGCCAACTCTGCCGCGCTGGGGCGTGTGACGTGCACGAGCAGGTCGATGCGGTCCAGCAGGGGGCCGCTCAGCCGGCGTCGGTAGCGCAGCACGTCACCCTCGGTGCACCGGCAGCGCGAGGAGCCGGCGTGCCCGCAGGGACACGGGTTGGTCGACGCCACGAGCATGAAGCGCGCCGGGTAGATCGCCGTGCGCTGGCGGCGCACGACGACCGCGCGGCCGTCCTCCAGGGGCTGGCGCAGGGCCTCCAGGGCCGTGCGGGCGAACTCCGACAGCTCATCGAGGAACAGGACGCCATGGTGGGCGAGGCTCACCTCTCCGGGCATGGGGCTCGAGCCGCCGCCCACCAGTCCCGAGGCCGAGATGGTGTGGTGGGGCGCGCGCAACGGTCGCCGCGCGGCCAGTCCCTCCCCCACGCACAGCCCGGCCACCGAGTGGATGCGGGTCACCTCCACCGCCTCGGTGTGGGTCAGCGGCGGGAGGACCGAGGGCAGCCGGCGGGCAAGCATCGTCTTGCCGGTGCCGGGCGGGCCGACCAGCAGCAGGTTGTGGCCCCCGGCGGCGGCGACGATGAGCGCGCGGATCGCCTCGGCATGCCCGCGGACGTCCTCCAGATCGTCGAGTCGCTCCGCCATGTCGCGGGCGCGCGGGTCGGGGGGCGCGGGTGGCGGTATCTCCTGGCGCAGCACCGCGGCCACCTCGCGCAACGTGGACACGGCGGCGACCGCCAACCCGTCGACCAGCGCCGCCTCGCGAGCGGCCGCACGCGGGACGATCAGACCGGCCATGCCCTCCCGGCGCGCGCCCTCGGCCACGGCCAGGGTGCCGCGGCAGGGACGCACCTCCCCGCCCAGCGACAGCTCGCCGAAGATCGCCCACCGATCGAGCGCAGCAACGGGTACCTGTCCGCTGGCGGCCAGCAGCGCGCAGGCGATGGCCAGGTCGAAGCCCGGGCCGACCTTGCGCAGATCGGCGGGGGCAAGGTTGGCGGTGATGCGCCGCCCCGGGAACGCGAACGCCGAGTTCAGCAGCGCAGCCTGGATGCGCTCTCTTGACTCGCGCACGGCGGCGTCTCCGCGCCCCACGATGTTGAAGGCCGGCAGCCCCACGCGCAGGTCGACCTCGGCGACCACCCTCCGCGAGGCGATCCCGTCGAGCGCGAAGGTCACGGCGCGGGCGAGCGACATGGCCAGAGACGCTAGGCACGCTCGTGTGTCATGAGTGCGACGTGGCGTGACGCCTCCGCGCGTGGATTCGTCTAGCGCGGACGCCTCACGGACGGAGCGGGAAGACCGCGCAGAGATGGCGCAGGGTCGTGACCGACGCACCTGGTCTCGTGCGTGGTGCCTACCTAGGGTCGTCCGCCATGAGCTCGGCCCCACGCCACCCCCGCGCCACCTCGGAGGACCCCTCCCCGGGTCGGCCCGTCTGCGCCGACCCGCGCCACGTCCTCGGACGCATCGGCGAGGGCCACGCGAGAGAGCACCTCGAGCGCCTGGGCTTCGCGATCCTCGACGCCAACTTCCGCACCCGCCACGGCGAGCTGGACCTCGTCGCCTTCGACGCCGGAACCCTGGTCTTCGTGGAGGTCAAGACGCGCCGGGCGGGCGGCGGATCACCGTGGTGGAACCTCCACCACGCCAAGCGCGGCCAGGTGCGCGCGATGGCCCGCGCGTGGCTGGCGACGACCCCCACCCGCCCCCGCGCGAGCGAGCTGCGCTTCGACGCCATCGGGGTCACCATCGACAACCACGATCGCCTCAGCGCCCTGGAACATCTGGAGGGCGCGTTCTGAGCCGTCTACCGGGACGGGTTTTCCAGCGACAGCTGCTGGTAGGCCATGCTCTGGAAGGAGCGGCGGTGCAGCGGCGAGATGCCCAGGCGTTGGATCGCTTCGCGGTGCTCGGGCGTGGAGTAGCCGACGTGAGCGGCGAACTCCCAGCCGGGATGCAGCATGTCGGCGCGGCGCATGTAGCGGTCGCGGGTGACCTTGGCGATGATCGAAGCGGCGGCGATCGCGGCGCTCTTGGCATCGCCCTCCACGATCGGGCGCTGGGCGTGGCCCGT
>DASZCY010000033.1:0-15990 GCA_035942615.1 Solirubrobacteraceae bacterium
CGAACTCGCACATGTCCCCGGCCACGTACACCCCGGGCGCCGAGCTTTCCAGGCTCGCGCTCGCACGCACGCCGCCGCGCTCGCCCAGCTCGAGCCCGGCGCGCCGCGCGAGCATCACGTCGGGGATGGCGCCCGTGCCCATCACCACGACCTGCGCGGGCAAGCGGTGCCCGCCCTTGGTGACCACCGTATCCACGCGGCCGTGCGCGCCCTCGAAGCGCTCGAGCTCGTCATCGCCCATGACCGTCACGCCGTGGTCGGCCAGCAGCCGCTGGACGAAGCCCCCGGCGGTTTGTCCGAAGCCGCGCTCCAGCGTGACCGACTCCTGCATGACGATGGTGCACCGCCGGCCCAGCGCGGTGAGCGAAGCGGCGACCTCGCAGGCGAGGTAGGAGCCGCCGATCAGCACGACGGCCTCGGCCTGCTCGGCGTCGGCGCGGATGGCCTCGGCGTTGCCGGGCGCGCGCAGATAGTGCACGCCCTCGAGGTCGCTGCCGTCCACGGTGACTCGGCGCACCATCGCGCCGGTGGCCAGCAGCGCGGTGGAAAAGCGCACCTCCTGCTTGGAGGCCAGCCTGGCCGTGCGCGCCTCGAGGTCCAGCGACATCACCGCGCTGCGCGTGCGCAGCTCGATCTGCTGGCGCTCCCACCAGTCGGGGGGGTGCACCAGGGCGTCCTCCCGTGATGCGCGCCCCTGCAGAAAGGCCTTCGAGCAGGGCGGGCGGTGGTAGGGCGCGTCCTGCTCGCGCGTGGCCAGCAGGACCGAGCCCGTCCCCCCGCCAGCGCGCAGTTCCGCGGCGCATGCTGCGGCCGCGACGCCGCCGCCGATGAGCAGGTGCTCGACCTCGAGATCCGCCATGCCTCGGCCTTCCGAGCGTTCCATTCTAGGTGTGCACCAGCGCCTCCTGCCCGGCCGCGAAGACCACGCCCTCGAGCACGTAGAGGGCGAGGGCGTCGCGCAGGAGGTGCTTGTAGCCCGCGAGCATGGGCGGCGAGGGTAGCCTGGTGGGCATGGAGGATCTGCTCGTGGTGCAGCTGGGCACGGTGGAGTACAGCGACGGCGTGCGCCTGCAGGAGCGGATGCGTTCGGCCCGCCTGGCGGGGGCGATCGGCGACGTCCTGCTGCTGCTGGAGCACCCCCCCGTCTACACCCGGGGCCGGCGCTCGGACGCGCGCGAGCTGCCCATGGGCCGCGACTGGTACTTGAGCCAGGGCATCGACGTCGTCGACACCGACCGGGGGGGCAAGGTGACCTACCACGGCCCGGGCCAGCTCGTCGGCTACCCGATCATGGCGGTGACCGACGTGCTCGCCCACCTGCGCCGCCTGGAGGTCGCGCTGGTGGCGGCGCTGGCCGAGGAGGGCATCGAGGCGCGCAGCCGCGTGGACGACGGGCCGGACTTCACCGGCGTGTGGGTAGGCGAGCGCAAGATCGCCTCCCTGGGCCTGCACGTCGCGCGCGGCGTGAGCACGCACGGCTTCGCGGTCAACGTCGACAACGACCTGCGCCCCTTCACCTACGTGGTGCCCTGCGGTCTGCAGGGCGTGGCGATGACCTCGATCGCGCAGGAGACCGGGAAGGGCGGCGACCGGCTGAGGTGCTTCCGCCGGCGGGCGGCGGTCCACGTGGCCCACGCCTTTGGACGCCGTCAGCGCCTGCTGTCGCCCGCCCGGCTCGAGCGCTCGCTGAGCGCGGTGGAGCCTCGTCGGGCGGGGGCGGCCTCGGCGGCCTGAGGCCCCCACGAGGGCGGGGTGCGCACGGACAGGAGGCCCGCGCCGCGTCAGTCCATCACGGGTGGCCGACCCCCGCACCCGCGCAACCCCTCCCGGGCAGCCACCAGGCTGCGCGGCGGGCGCAGCTTGGCCAGCCCCGAGAACAGGGCGGCGGTGCTGGGGTCGGTGGCCAGCGTGCGCTCGACGCCCTCCACCAGCGCCAGCTCCCCCTGCAGGGAGCTCACCAGCGTCTCTGCGAGGTCCTCGGAGACCGGCGGGGGCACGAGCTGGGCGATGGCCTGGATGCGCTGGCGCAGGCGCGGCAGCACCGCGCGCAGGCGGCGCAGCGATCCGGCCGCCGCGCCCTCGATCTCCAGCTCCTCCACCAGGTCGGCGGCGAAGCGATCGACGTCGGCCTCCGAGTCCGCGCACAGGCCGCCGACGCGGCGGGCGAACTCGGCGGCGCTGGCGATGCGCTCCTGCGCCGCGCCCGCCAACAGCGGGGGCGGAGCGGGCACCGGGGGGCGCGCGGGCGCCTGGGCGGCGCGGGAGGGCTGAGAGCCGTCCGTCGTCTCGCCGCGCCCGCAGCCGGCCAGCGCGACGATCAGCGCGGCAGCGACCAGTCCACCGTGCACTCGGTCCCCCATGGCGGCGCGAGGGTAGCGCCCGCACCGGTCGCGCGGCCCCGGTCAGGGGCTAGTCTCAGCGCATGGCCACGCAGGAGCGCAAGCACGTCACCCGCTCGCGGGCCAGTCCCGGCGGCATGGACGTGCTGAGCGTCCTGGGCCCCGAGGTGCAGCCCATCCGCGGGCGCAAGCCCCCCTGGTTCAAGGTGCCGCTGCCGGGCGGTGAACGCTACCGCGCGCTGACCAGGCTCATCCGCGAGGGGAACCTGCACACGGTCTGCCAGGAGGCCGCCTGCCCCAACGTCGGTGAGTGCTGGGAGCGGGGCACCGCCACCTTCATGATCCTCGGCGACACCTGCACGCGGCGCTGTGGCTTTTGCAACGTCAAGACGGGCAAGCCGACCTGGCACGACCCGCTGGAGCCCGCACGCGTGGCGCGCTCGATCGCCCAGATGGGCCTGCGCCACGCGGTCATCACCTCCGTTGACCGCGACGACCTTCCCGACAAGGGCGCGAGCGCCTTCGTGGGCGTCATCCGCCAGGTGCGCAGCCAGGCCCCGCGCTGCAAGGTCGAGGTGCTCACGCCCGACTTCCAGGGCCAGGAGATGCCGCTGGCCCGCGTCATCGACGCGCGCCCCGACGTGTTCAACCACAACGTCGAGGTCGTTCCGCGCCTGTACCCGCTGGCCCGCCGCGGCTCCACCTGGCAGCGCTCGCTGCGGGTGCTTGCCAACGCCAAGGCGATGGGCTGCGACGCGGTGACCACCAAGTCCGGGCTGATGGTGGGCCTGGGCGAGACCCACGAGGAGATGGTCGACGCCTTCGGCCAGCTGCGCGAGCACGGGGTCCAGGTCCTCACGGTCGGCCAGTACCTGCGCCCCTCCGAGCGCCACCTGCCCGTGGTGCGCTGGTGGCATCCCGACGAGTTCAAGGCCCTGGAGGAGGCCGCCTACGCGCTGGGCTTCGCCCACATCGCGGCTGGCCCGCTGGTGCGCTCCTCCTACCACGCCGACCAGCACATCGCCCAGGACGAGCCGGGCAAGGGCCCGCTGGCCGCGACCCCGGCGTAGCGCCACCTTCCGGCACGGGGACCCGCGGCCGTGTTCCCCTTCAAGGACAACATCCCCACCGACCGCACGCCCGTGGTGACGATCGCGCTGATCGTGGCCAACGTGCTGATGTACTTCCTCTTCCAGCAGGGCACGATCCTGGGCGGGCCCGACGACGCGAACGTCGTGCTCTACGGGGCGATCCCCTTTGAGCTGACCAACTTCTCCCAGGGGTGCGTGAGCATCACGGGCGACGGGCTGACCACCGGCGGCTGCGCCGGCCAGCCGCCCACCTGGCTGACCGTCCTCACGTCCATGTTCATGCACGGCAGCGTGCTGCACCTGGCGGGCAACATGCTGTTCCTGTGGGTCTTCGCCAACAACGTGGAGGACAGCATGGGCCGCGGGCGCTTTCTGGCCTTTTATCTGCTGGGCGGCCTGGCGGCCACCGCCCTGCAGACCGCGGTGGGGCCCGGCTCGGTCGTGCCCACCATCGGCGCTTCGGGCGCGGTCTCGGCGGTGCTGGGCGGCTACATCCTGCTCTTTCCCCGCGCTCGGGTGTGGACGCTGCTGTTCATCGTGGTCTTCTTCACGGTGCTCAACCTGCCCGCGATCGCGGTGCTCGGGCTGTGGTTCGCGCAGCAGCTGGCCTTCGCGGCCTTCGACGTGGTCAACCCGACCGGAGCGGAGGGAGGCGTGGCCTACTTCGCCCACATCGGGGGCTTCCTCTTCGGCTTGGCCGCCATCAGGATCTTCGCCCAACGCGCGAAGCGCCCGGCCCGTCGCCTCCCCGTGTACTAGCGTCCGGTTGCGCATCGCCATCCTTCTGTCGGCGCTGGCCTTCGTGGGCCTGTTGACGTTCCTGACCGTGGACGTCGCCCTGCGGGCGGGGATCACCCCGCTGGTCGGCGTCTCCATCCTGGTGCTCGCCCTGTTCGTCTTCGGAATCGTAAGCGCCCTGCTCCAGCCCCCGGAGGAATGAGCTCCGGTCCCCTCCTGACGCCCGCGCCGGCGGACTCCCGCCGCGGCCCCACGCGGGGACAGATCCGCCGCCGGCGCGCGGTAGCGCTCGTGCTGCTCGCCCTGCTGGCCGCGGGCGCGGCGGTGGTCGCCGGCGTGCTGGGCGGCCCCGGCGGCGTCCCCTCCGCCGCCACCGCGGTGGACGCACCGCCGGGGGTCACGCCGGGACCGGCGCCCCAGGGCGCCAACGGGCCGCTGGCCACCCCCCTGGGGGGCGGGCTGATCGACCTCGATCGCGAGGGCGAGGACGTCGAGTACGACGCGCGCCGCCCGCCCAAGGGCGGCGTCCTCGTCGACCTCGACTCCGGCGAGGTGCTGTGGCAGCGCCGTGCCACCAGCATGCGTCCCATCGCCTCGCTGACCAAGATGATGACCGCGCTGGTGGCCGCCGAGCGCCTGGTCGCCGACGACGACGTCAAGATCACCGACGAGGTGCTGGCCTACCGCGGCTCGGGGGTGGGCGTGCTGCCCAAGGGCCAGCGCGTGAAGGTCGAGGCGCTGCTGCACGGGCTCCTGCTCCCCTCGGGCAACGACGCGGCGCGCGCGCTCGCGCTGCGCGCCGCGGGCTCGCAGGCGGCCTTCGTGGAGCGCATGAACCAGCAGGCCGAGCGCTGGGGCCTGGGCTGCACCACCTTCGCTTCGGTCGAGGGGCTTTCCTCGCGCAACCGCTCCTGTCCGGCCGACCTGGCCGCCCTGGGCAGGCGGGTGCTCGACGTACCGCGCCTGGCGGCGATCGTCGCCAAGGAGCGCGCCCAGCTGCCCTTCCCGATCGCAGGCGGTCGCCTGTTTCTCACCAACAACAACCCGCTCCTGCGCGAGGACTACCGCGGCGCCATCGGCGTGAAGACCGGCTATACGCGCAGGGCGGGCCGCTGCCTGGTAGCGGCGGCCGAGCGCGGCGACGAGCGGCTGCTGGTGGTGGTGCTGGACTCCCCCGATCCGGGGCGCCAGGCCGAGCAGCTACTCAACCGCGGATTCAAAGCGCTTGGCTGAGGCGGCATCCCCCGCGGCGTGTGCTGCGTAGTCCCCGACGATGGCACGCCCCATCGAGCACACGCCCGACCACCTCCAGGACGGCTGCATCGGTCCGTACGGGGTGGGCGAGCACGCGGAAGCGAGCGCGTGGTGAGCCGCGTGGTGGTCATCGGCGCCGGGCTGGGCGGGCTGGGCGCCGCGCTGCGTCTGCAGGGCATGGGCCACGACGTGACCGTGCTCGAGCGGCGCGCGAGGGCGGGCGGGCGGGCCTACCAGCTGCGCGACGCGGGCTTCACGTGGGACACCGGCCCGTCGCTGATCACGATGCCCTGGGTGCTCGAGGAGACCTTCGCCGCCGGCGGGTTGGACCTGCACCGCGAGGTGGAGATGGTCGAGCTCGATCCCTTCTATCGCATCCGCTGGGCGGGCGAGGAGCGCCACCTGGACTTCACCGCCGACCGCGAGCGCATGCGCGCGGAGCTCGCGCGCTTCAGTGCCCGCGACGCGGCGGCCTTCGACGGCTTCCTGGCCGCGCTGAAGCCCATCTACGAGCAGGGCATCCTGGACGCGGGGCGCCGGGCGTTCCTGCGCGCCCGCGACCTGGCCGCCTTCATCCCGGCCATGGTGCGCCTGGGCGCCGCGCAGCCGCTGTGGCGGCTGGTGTGCCGCCACTTCGAGCACCCGCGCGTGCGCGAGGCCTTCTCGTTCCACTCGCTGTTCATCGGGGGCAGCCCGTTCCGGGTGCCCGCGATCTACGGCGCGCTCGTGTACCTGCAGTTCCTCGACGGCGTCTGGTATTCCCGCGGCGGCGTCTACGCGGTGGTCGAGGCCATGGCCCGCGGCCTCGACGTGCGCTGCCACGCGCGGGTGGAGCGCATCGAGACGCGCGGCGAGCGGGTGACCGGCGTGATCACCGCCGGCGGCGAGCACGTGCCCGCCGACGTGGTGATCTCCAACGCCGACGTGCTGGGCACCCACGAGCTGCTGGGCCGCCCGGCGCCGCTGCGCTCACCGCGGGCCACGATGTCCTGCCTGCTGCTCTACCTGGGCACCGACCGGGTATTCGGCGACCTGCTCCACCACACGCTGTTGGTGGGCGGCGGCTATCGGCGCTTTATCGCCGACGTGACCCGTCGCGGCCGCCTGGCCCGCACGTTCTCCACCTACCTGCACGCCCCGGGACGCACCGAGCCGGGCATGGCCCCGCCCGGCGGGGACTCCATCGCGGCGCTGCTGCCCGTGCCCAACCTGCGCGGGCGGGTGGACTGGGAGCGCGAGACCGGCGGCGTGCGCGACGCGCTGATGGCCGACCTGGAGGCGACGTTCGGGTTGGAGGGGCTGGCCGGCTCGGTGCGCGTGGAGCACCGTATGAGCCCGCTGGATTTTGAGTCCGAGCTGGGCGCCAAGTGGGGCAACGCCTTCGCCACCGAGCCCGTCCTCCACCAGTCGGCCTGGCTGCGCCAGCACAACCGTCACGACAGCGTGGGCGGGCTGTACTTCGTGGGTGGGGGGACGCATCCGGGCGCCGGGATCCCCGGAGTGCTGCTGGGCGCCGAGATCACCGCAGGGCTGGTGGCGGCCGACGTGGGGAGGCAGCGTGTTCCTGCTGCGCTCGCCTGACCGCACCCTCGCCGAGGCGCGCTCCACCACGCGGCAGGTGGCGCGCACCTTCGCCCTGGCCTGTCGCCTGCTGCCCCGCGAGGTCCGCGACGACGTCTACCGTCTCTACCTGGTCTTCCGCACGCTGGACGACCTGGTCGACGAGGGACGCCCCGACGCCCAGCAGCGCGTGGCCGACGTCGAGCGCTGGTGCGACGACGGGGTCGCGCGCTCGCACGAGACCCAGCTGCTGGGCGAGCTGGCCCGCCGCCACGTCGTCCCCCGCCAGGCGATGCGCGACTTCTGCGCGGGCATGCGCGACGACCTCGCCGGCGCGGCGATCGCCACCGAGGAGGAGCTGGACGGCTACTGCTACCGCGTGGCCGGGACGGTGGGAATGGTGATGGCCGAGCTGCTGGGCGTGCGCGAGCGCGACGCCGCGCTGCCCGCCGCAGCCGCGCTGGGCATGGCCATGCAGCGCACGAACATCCTGCGCGACGTCGACGAGGACCGCGCCAACGGCCGCGTGTACCTGGCCCGCGAAACCATCGAGCGCTGCGAGGGCACGCTGGAGGCGGGGCACCGCGAGGCGCTGCTGCGCGACGGCATCGCGCGCGCCGATGCCCTCTACGAGCGCGGCGTGGCCGGCATCGGCCTGCTGCTGTGCGGCCGGCGCGCGGTAGCCGCGGCGGCGGCCATGTATCGCGAGATCCTGCGCCAGATCGAGCGCGAGGGCTACGGCACGCGCCCCGGGCGCGCCGTGGTACCGCGCAGGCGCAAGCTGCTGGTCGCCGCACGCGCGCCGGGCGCGCGCGTCACCTCGTAGGCTGCCCGCCCCGTGAAGACCCTCTTTCGCGTGCTCTTCGCGGTGCTGGCCGTCGCCCAGGTGGCCTACGGCAAGCTTCCCGGACGGCGCTCGCCGGCCCAGACGAAGGGCGTGGTGGCCCTGCTGGCGGCCACCTCGGCGGCCGAGGCGGCCGCCGCACGGGGTCCGGCGCGCGGGCTGGGCCTGCTCGGCCTGGCCGCGGGGGGCGGCTACGCCGTCGAGCTGGCCGGCGTCGCCACCGGGCAGCCCTTTGGCCACTACCACTACAGCCCGCAGCTGGGGCGCGGCTGGCGCGGGGTGCCCTTCCTGGTGGCCGCGGCGTGGATGCTCATGGCCCGCCCGGCGGGGGTCGTCGGCGGCCTGGTCGCCGGTCGGCGCGGCCGACTGTTCCGCGTGCTCGCCGCCACCGGCGCGCTGGCCGCCTGGGACGTCTTTCTCGATCCGCGCATGGTCCGCGAGGGATACTGGACGTGGCCCCAGGGCGGGCGCTACGAGGGCATCCCGGCCAGCAACTTCCTGGGGTGGCTGGTCACCGGCGCGGGGATCTTCGCGCTGTGGACCGCCCTGGAGGGCGACGGGGAGGCGCTCGAGGAGGGCGACGGGGACGGCGCCCTGGCCGTCTACCTGTGGACGTGGGTCGGCGAGGGCTTTGCCAACGCCGCGCTGTGGCACCGCCCGCGCGTGGCGCTGGCCGGTAGCAGCGCAATGGGCGCCTTTGCGATCCCCGCCCTCCTGCGCCGGGCGCGCCCGTGAAGGCCGTCGTCGCGGGGGCCGGCGTGGGCGGCCTCGCCGCCGCGGTACGCCTGGCCGCCGCCGGCCACCGCGTGGTGGTCCTCGAGCGTGCGCAGCGCCCGGGCGGCAAGGCCGGGCGCCTGGAGCTCGCCGAGGGCTTTCGCTTCGACACCGGTCCCTCCCTGCTGACCATGCCCTGGGTGCTGCGCGACCTGTTCGCCGCCACCGGCGCGCCCCTGGAAGAGGAGCTCGAGCTACTGCGCGTGGAGCCGGTCACCCGCTACCGCTTCGCCGACGGCTCCCAGGTCGACCTCAGCGCCGACCTGCCGGTCGCGCTCGAGGCGCTGGAGGCGTGGTCGCCCGGCACGGGGGCCGACTGGATGGGCTTTCTTGGTGTGTGCGCGGGGATGTGGCGCGCGGCGGTGCCCTTCCTCACCGGCCCGCCGCCCTGGCCCCCGCGCCGGCCCGCCGCCGGCGAGGCGGCGCCCGACCCCCGCGACGCGCTGCGCGTGCGCCCCTGGCACACCCTTCGCTCGCTCGCGCGCGGATGCACGCGCGACCCGCGCCTGCGCACAATCATCGAGCGCTTTGCCACCTACGCGGGCGCCGATCCGCGCCGCGCGCCCGCGGCGCTGGCCATCGCCGGCTACGTGGAGCACGCCTTCGGCGCCTGGCATCCGCGCGGTGGGCTCCACGAACTGGTGCGCGCGCTGGTGCGCCGGCTGGAGGCGCTGGGCGGAGAGCTGCACTGCGGGTGCGAGGTCCTGGGGCTGAGCGTCGCGCCCGGGCGCCGCCACGCCGTGCGGGTGACGGGCGCGGTCACCGCCCAGGGCCTCCAGGCCTGCGATGTGCTGATCTCCAACCTCGAGCCCGAGGTCACGCGCGCGCTGCTGGCACGAGGCGCCCCGGCGCCGACCGGCGAGCGCCTGGCCGACCGGGTCATGCCCACCCGCGCCGAAGGGATCCCCGCCGGCCGGACGCGTGCGGGCGACGACCCCTCCGTCTCGGGCCTGGCCCTCATGCTCGCCTTGCACGGGCGGCCCGACGACCTCGTCCACCACCGCATCGCCTTCCCCGCCGACTACGACGCGGAGTTCGACGACGTGCTCGTGCACCGCCGTCCCGCGCGCGAGCCGACGGTCTACCTCTCCTCGTCGTGTGCGACCGATCCGGGCGAGGCGCCGGGCGGCGGCGAGAACCTGTACGTCCTGGTCAACGCACCCGGTGAGGCCGGGCAGGACTGGGCGGCCGAGGAGGAGCGCGTGCTCGACCGCCTCGCCGCCGTCGGATGGGACCCGCGTCCCCGACTCGTCGCCCGGGCCCGGCGCTCCCCGGGCGATCTCGAGCGCGAGACCGGGGCCACGCGGGGACACATCTACGGCCAGGTCGCCCCGCACGGGCGCCTCATGGGCTCCCTGCGCCGCCCGGGCAACCGCTCGCGCGACGCGGATGGGCTGTGGCTGGTGGGCGGCGCGGTGCATCCCGGCGGCGGCCTGCCGCTGGTCATGCTCGGCGCGCAGATCGTCGCCCGGGAGATCGGGCCCGCCACCGGGTAGCGCAGGCGCCATGGGTCATCTCGCCATCTACCTCAACGACCATCTCGCGGCGGCCGGCGCCGCGGTCGACCTCACCGGGCGCCAGCAGGGCGGCGTCTCCGAGCAGACGCTCGCCCGCGCCCGCGAGGAGCTGACCGCGGAGCGCACCCTGTTCCTGGCGGCCATGAGCCGCCTGGGCGTGCGTCCCGATCGCCTCAAGCAGGCCGCGGGGCGCGTGGGCGAGAGGGCCGGCCGCCTCAAGCTCAACGGCGGCCTGCTGCGCCGCTCGTCGCTCACCGACGTGGTCGAGATCGAGGCGCTGCTCCTCGCGAGCGTCTACAACCTCGCCGCGCTGCGCACCCTGCGCGACCTCACCGAACCGCGCCTGGCCGACCTCGACCTGCCCTCCGCCGTGGCGCGCAGCGAGGAGCGCGCCAGGATCCTCGAGGCCGAGCGCGCCGTCACGGCCGCGCGCACGCTCAGGGGCTGAGCGGGTCGCGCCCGTCCCAGGCGCCCTGCTGGGCGTAGGGGCGAAAGCGCGCGAACAGCTCCTCGGAGTACCAGTCCTCCGCCCGCGTGCGCCGCACGACCTCGGCGTGGGCGGGCGAGCGGTAGGCGTAGGCCCGGGCGGCGGGCAGCGAGCGCCACAGGGAGAACGTCGCCTGGCGGGCCACCGGCCACTCGCCGATTCCCACGGAGGCCAGCCGCCCCGGCGCGGCGAGCAGTTCGGCGGCGGGCGGGGGGACCGCGGCGTAGAAGCGGCGCAGGCGGGAGGGGCGGATGGTGGCGCGCGTGAGGATGGCGACGGGGCCGTCGTCGGACGCCGGCACCCCCTCCCCGTCGGTGGCCAGCGGGTTGGCCCCGCCCCACGTCCCGTGCGCGCGCAGGGGGTCGAGGCGCACGTGGAAGGTCTCCGCCTCCAGCGAGGCCCACCGCTCGGGGATCGGGGAATCCGCCATGAAGGCATCGAGCGCGGTGTCGTCCTCCCACACCGCGAACAGCGCCCAGCGGCGCAGGTCGGCGCTCAGCGTCATGGTCTCCCCGCGCCCCGTCCCCAGCAGCCGCCAGAAGCGCAGGCCGGGGGTGCGGCGCAGCCGCGGGCGGTCGAGGCCCATGCGGGACAATCCCTCGGGCGCGGTCGCGCGCGGATAGCGGACGAGGTGGAAGGAAGCCGGCGCCATGGAGATCGTCCTGGCCTGCATCATCGGATATCTGCTGGGCTCGGTTCCGGTCTCGCTGCTGGTTGCGCGCACGCATGGCGTGGACCTGTACGCCACCGGCGACGGGAACCCGGGCGCCTGGAACGCGCTGGAGCAGCTGGGCGCCCGCCGCGCCTGGCCGGCCTTCATCGGCGATGCGCTCAAGGGGCTGCTGGGCGGCGCGGCGGGCTGGCTGCTGGGCGGCGCGCCCGGGGCCTACGCCGGCGTGGCCGCCGCGATGGTGGGCCACGCCCTGCCCGCCTTCGCCCGCCTGCGCGGGGGCAAGGCGGTGATGACCTTCGTGGGCGGCGCCTTCGCGCTCGCTCCGCTGGCTGCCGCGGTGTGCCTGGCCCTCTGCGCCGCGCTGAGCGCCGCACGCTCCTTCGCGGTGGGCGCCCGGGTGGGGGTCTTTGCCTTTCCGCTGGCCCAGCTCGCCCTCCAGGACGTCGGGCGCGTCGCCGCGACCGGCGGGCTCATGGGCCTCATCGGCCTTCTCTTCGTGCTGCGTCGCCGCCCGGGTCGGCAAGCGGCGAGCTGAGCTCGGCCGCTGTCGCCGAGGTCGGGGCGCGCCACACCATGATGAGCGACCCGGTCGGCGTCCGGGCGTGATGGGCGAAGCCGACACGCTCGTACAGACGCACGGCGACGGAGTTGCGGTCGCTTACGGTCAGCACCAGCCCGCGGCGACCTGCTCTGGACGCCCGGCACAGGAGCGCTTCCAGCACTCGCCGCCCGAGACCGGCGCCTCGCGCCTCCTCTGCGACGGCGATGATGACCTCGTCCAGAGGTTCCCCGGTCGCCTCGTCGCGCGCCAGGACGGGCTCGACAGGGCGTGCCCAAGCCGCTGCCACAAGCTGCCCCTCGTGCTCCCAGCCGATCCCCAGCTCCTCATCCCAGCCCACAAGCCAGCGGCGTGCGTGAGGCATCTCCAGTGCATCGGGCGGCAGCTCACCACCGGGCGGGAACGCGGCCATGCGCACGAAGGCCACGGCCTCATCGGCATCGTCGCGCGTCAGGTTGCGCAGCGCCATCGCCACAGCTTGGCGTGGTCGCCCGTCCTGCTCGCCGACGAACGGGACTGGTCGCCTGAGCGTTACGAGGGGTGGCTGGCGGATGCCTGGGTTCGGCTTCAGGCCCGAAGGAGAACCAGAGCGCGAGCTTGTCGAGGCTCGTCGACCTGATCAGGGACGCTTAGCTCAGAGCCCGAGCAAGGCGATGCCGCGGATCTTGCGGGGGTTCACCCGGCCTCCGCGTCCGGCCTGACACCCTCGGACGGGGCGCTCGCGGGCTCGAGGACCGCGCGCCAGGCCGCGGCCAGCTCGCGCTTCTGGGAGTCGCTCAGCCGGTCGAGGAACTGCTCGCGGGCGACGGCCAGGTGGCTTGGGGTGCAGCGCGCGAGGAGATCGAGGCCGCGCTCGGTCACCCGCGCGAAGACCTGCCGGGTGTCCCGCTCGCCGGGCCGGCGCTCGACGAGACCGCTGCGCTCCAGCCGCTCGACGAGGTGGCTCACACCGGCCCTGCTGAGCAGGACGGCGTCGGCGAGCTCGGACATGCGCAGCCCGACGTTGGGGGCCAGGCTCAACTGCACGAGCACGTCGTAGGAGTTGAGCGTCAGTCCGTGCTCGCGCTCGAGTTCGCCGTCGCGCCTGCGCACCACCTCCGCGTAGGACCGAAGGAAGCCCGACCACGCGGCGCGCTCGTCGGCGGAGAGCTTCAGCCACTCTCGCTGATGTCTGTGCATATCCGTGGGTGCTATAGTTGCTTCTGAAAGTAACTCTACACGGTTTACGCTATGTCCACATCCCCCATCGTCCGTGGTCTGTGCGCCGATGACGGCGTGCCAGTTGCGAGCGCTTGCGCCGGGTCCCGCCGGCATGTGCTGGCGATCCCCGGAAGCCTTCGCAAACGCTCCTACAACCGCGCTCTGCTGGAGGAAGCGCGCCGCCTGGCCCCAGCCGGGATGGAGATCGCCGTCCATGACCTCGGCGGGCTCCCGCTCTACGACCCGGACGTCGAGGCCGCCGGCGACCCACTGCCGGTGCGCGACCTCAAGGCGGCGGTGGCGGCTGCCGACGGGGTTCTGATCGCGACGCCGGAGTACAACCGCGGCACCTCCGGTGTGCTCAAGAACGCCCTCGACTGGCTCTCACGGCCGCCCCGGGCGTCCGTCCTCGAGGGAAAGCCCGTCGCCGTCATCGGGGGCGGTGGGGGCGGCGCCACCAGGCGGGCGCAAGAGCAGGTGCGGGCCGCGCTCGGGCACCCGCGCGCCCAGGTCGTGGATGGTACCGAGGTCGCGCTAGGGCGCGTCTGGCAGCTCTTCGACGACGACCGGCTCACCGATCCCGCGGCGCGCGAGAAGCTACGCCAGCTGCTGACCGAGCTCCTGCACGCCACCCACCGGCCGGACTGCGAGCTGGCGGCAGCATGACCGCGCCGGGCAGGATGGCGATCTGTGGGCCCGTCTCACGGCAACAATCGATAGAAGCGGTAGAAGTCGTTCTCGATTCCGAGCACCTCGAAGCGGCCGAATCCGGCCTGCTCGCCGTAGCGGCGGACGGTCTCGGCGCGCATCACGGTGCCGGTCCCCGCCGCGCCCTCCCCGACCATCCCCACCGGCAGGCAATGGAGGATGCTGAAGCCGTAGTAGAAGCGCTCGAGCTCGTCGGCCGGCGCTACGAACGCGTCGGCCACCCGCTCGTCGGCGATGACGACGGATCCGCCTTCGGCCAGCAGCGCACGGCAGGAGCGCAGAACCTCGACCGGATAGGACATGTCGTGCAGCGCCTCGAAGATCGTGATCAGATCGCACCGGCCGCCGAGCTCCACCTTGGCGGCGTCGCGCGCGTGGAAGGCGACGCGGTCCTCGACGCCACTGCCGGACAGGTGGCGTTCCGCGGCCTTGATCGAGACCTCGTCGGAGTCGATTCCGTCGACGTGGACCTTCTCATAGGCCTGTGCGATGGCGATGCTCGAGCGCCCCTCACCACAGGCCACGTCCGCGACCCGGGCGGGCGGGTGTGACCGCAGGCGCGAGTCGACGCCGGGAATGCCCGGAAGCCACTCGGTGCCGATCAGGTTCTCGAACATCGGGCGCGTGAACCGGGCCTGGCCCTCGTGGAGGTCGGCGCCGTAATCGGCGTAGGGCACGCCGTCGCCGGTGCGGAAGGCCTCGAGCAGCGCGTCGACCGGGCGGACGCAGGCGACCACGAGCTGGGCGATCGGTGCGATCAGGTTGAGGCTCGAGTCGTCCAGGAGCGCCTCGTCATGTCCCGCCGGCATGCTGTAATGGCGCTCCTGTGCCGCCGCCGAGGCGTCCTCGACTTCGAGGATTCCGCTCGCGGCCTGCTGCTCGAGCCACTCGCGCACGTAGCGTTCGTGGGTGCCGGTCGCGGCCGCCAGCTCGGCCGGCGTGAGAGCGACCCGCTCCGCCAGGGACCGGTAGAGGTCTAGCCGATCGCCGAGGTAGACGGCGAGCAGGTCCCAGGTTCCTATCGTCGCCTCGAACAGCCGCTCGACGAGGCCGTCGCGGCGGGTGGCCGCGTCCGCCGCCGGATCCGTCGTGGTCATCTCGATCTCCTCCATGGCTCTGCCGATCACTCGTCGCCCACCGATACTATGCAGGGGGACGGAGCGTGGCAATCTGCGGGAAAGGTGCTGCTATGGGCCGTTTTCCAGCGCCTCCACCGCGGTCCTGATGCCTGACTCGATCGCGGCGTTCCCATGGCGCATTCAGCGCTCGCAGTCCGAGTGCGCGGGACGGCCGTCGCTTGCCGCGCTCCCCGAAGCAGCTAGGTTGCTCATCCGTAGCTGCGCCCGCGCCACGAGCGCGTCGGACGCAGCGCGGACCACGTGAGGCGGGCGACGACGAGGACGTCGGCCAGCGGGGCCAGCCAGAACGCGAGGCGCGGGCGGGCGTAGGAGCGGCGCAGGGCCGCATGCAGCACGAGGCGCAGGGCGAGCAGCGCCGGAGGGAGCAGGCGGCCTCCACGCCGGCTGAGGACCTGGGCGAGCGGCAGGGCCTGGCACAGCCACAGCACCGCGAGGTCGGCGGCCAGCCAGGGGGAGGAGGTCACGTCGGGGGCCAGCAGCGAGCGGCTCCACTCGCGCAGCGTCTCCCGCGCGGACTCGTACATGCGCACGTCGAGCAGCGCCGCCCCGTCGATGAAGGCCACGCGTCCCCCGGCGCGGCGCACGGCGCGGGCCATCGCCGCGTCCTCGGTCATGTTGCCCCGCACGAGCTCCCAGCCACCCAGGGCCAGAAGGCGCTCGCGACGCGCGATCACGCACTGGCCGTTGGCCATGGCGCGCCCCGGTGGCGGCTGCCAGCCCTCCACGTCGGTCGGCCCGAAGCGATAGATCATGGTCGCCAGCTGGGCGGGGTGGACCATCCGCTCCCCCGCCCCCTCGCACACGAAGCGCGGGCCGGCGCTGAGCAGGTCGTCGTCGCCCAGCGCGGCCGCCAGCGCGCGCGCCAGGCCGGGCCGGGGACGGGTGTCGGCGTCCACGGACAGCACCCAGTCGCCGCGCGCGGCCTCCAGGCCCTGCTGGAGCGCCCACGCCTTGCCCCGCCAACCCTCGGGCAGCGGCGCGCCCGTCACCACGCGCGCACCTGCGGCGCGCGCGACCTGCGCGGTCGCGTCGGTCGACTCGTCGTCGACCACCACCACCTCGGTGACGTCGGGGTCGGCGCCCAGCCCGGCCAGGGCGGGGCCGATG